>JAHEYM010000144.1 GCA_023251595.1 Bacteroidota bacterium | reverse complement strand
GTTCAGCAAACAATCATGTATTATTTTGGATTTAATTACCTTGAATTATTAGCATCGTCTTTATTGGTAACAGCGATTCTGAGTTATTTCTCATGGCATTTTATTGAAAATAATGCATTAAAGCTTAAAAAATTTCACCCCTCACTGCATTTCTTGACACCTCATAAAAAGAGTAATCTAAACTAAAAATAAAAATCACATGAAAGTAATTATCCTTTGTGGCGGAATGGGAACCCGCTTGCGTGAAGAGACCGAATACAAACCAAAGCCGATGGTAGAAGTTGGAGGGAAACCGATTCTATGGCATATCATGAAACTGTATTCGCATTATGGATACAAAGAATTTGTGCTCGCCCTTGGATATAAAGGTGATGCAATCCGGAATTATTTCATGAATTATTACTATTATAATAATGATTTTACCATTCATCTTGGGATGAAAGAAGAGATTGAAGTACATGGAGATCATGATGAAAGAGACTGGAAAGTAACGCTGGCAGAAACCGGTGCAAATTCGATGACAGGTCATCGAGTGAAACAATGTGGAAAATATATTAATGAAGACAATTTTATGTTGACTTATGGAGATGCGGTTGCGAACGTCAATATAGCAGCGTTGGTTGCTTTTCACAAACAACAAAATACGATTGGAACAGTTACAGGTGTGTTTCCTCCTTCCCGCTTTGGTGACTTAATCACGGATGGAAATATCGTTGAAAAATTTCATGAAAAAACAAAAGAAATTTCGAAGCAGAATCCCATAAACGGAGGTTTTTTTGTTTTCAAAAAGGAATTTTTCGACTTGATCCCCATTGATGAGAGTTGTGATTTAGAGAGAGTTCCGATGGAAACATTAGCATCGCTCAGACAACTTTCTATATACAGACATGCTGATTTCTGGCAATGTATGGATACCTTCAGAGACACTCAATTGTTAAATACCCTCTGGAAAAATAATCCGGAGTGGAAAGTTTGGAAATAAAATGAATGAATTCAACGGAATCTACAGGGGTAAAAAAGTGTTTTTAACCGGGCACACCGGTTTTAAAGGAGGTTGGTTAAGTGCTTGGTTGAGTGAGTTAGGTGCAGAAATTACTGGTTACTCGCTCGAATCCGACCAATCACCAAATCTATTCTCTGCCTGCTATATTGCAGAAAGATTAAGGAGTGTGATAGGGGATGTGCGAGATGCAGATAGGTTGCAGGAATCGATGAAAAAATCCCGTCCCGAAATCGTTTTTCACCTCGCTTCACAGCCTCTAGTGCGCCGATCATATCGCGAACCAGCTCTCACATTTGATACGAATGTGATGGGTCTGGTGAATCTCCTGGAAGCTGTCAAAAATGTGGATTCGGTGAGAGCGGTTGTCATCATCACCTCGGATAAGTGCTATGAAAATAAAGAATGGGTTTGGGGATATCGCGAAACTGATGAAATGGGTGGGCACGATCCATACAGCGCCAGTAAAGGTTGCGCTGAAATTGTGGCTTCGTCATACCGACGCTCTTTTTTTATGAAAGGAGATCGTTCAATTGCTTTGGCAACTGCAAGAGCAGGAAATGTAATCGGAGGTGGTGATTGGTCAGAGGATAGATTAATTCCGGACTGTGTCCGTGCTTTTCACAGAGGTGAAGAAGTTGTTCTCCGAAATCCATCTTCCATCCGACCCTGGCAACATGTCCTTGAACCGCTTTCAGGTTACCTCTGGTTGGGAGCAAAGCTTTTAAAAAGTGGTGATGAGTTTGGTGGTGGTTGGAATTTCGGTCCTCCGCCCGAGGGTTGCCTGGAGGTTGAAAAAGTTGTGAAATATGCTGCTGATCATTGGGGAAAACAAGCCAGCTATAGGGTTGACAATAACCCCCAGGTTCACGAGGCAGGTTATCTTCAGCTCGATTGCAGCAAAGCATTCAGACTGCTCAACTGGCACAGTGCAAGCGATAGTGCTTCGTCTGTTGCCTCGACCATCGATTGGTATAAAAACTATTATGAGGGCGCTGAAAACATGTATGATTTTTCAATTATCCAGATTAAAAAATACGTTGAAGCGGCGCAGCGGCTAAATCTGGACTGGGCTTCAACGGATACTAACCACTGATTTTACACATTCAGTCGATTTTTGTACCTTCGCACCCCGAAACAAATAACCCTCACGGGAAACCGAAGTATCAGATGTTCGAAATTATTGAGTCAGGCATTCCAGGTCTTTTTCGTTTTAAACCGGCTATTTCCAAGGATTTTCGTGGAGAATTCGTGAAGTACTATCATGCTCGGTTTTTCGAGGAACATGGCTTGGAAACGAATTTTGGAGAAGTCTATTACTCTGTTTCCAACCGACATGTGCTTCGTGGATTGCATTTTCAGGTTCCTCCCGCCGATTTAACCAAGATAGTCGTGTGTATGAGAGGAAAAATTACGGATATAGTCATCGATATCAGGGTTAGTTCTCCGACTTATGGTGAGTGCAGAACCTTTAACCTGAATGATCAGGAGGAGATGGCTTTGTATGTTCCATCCGGAATGGCACATGGTTTTTATGTTGAAAGTCCCGATACCTTAGTGCATTATCTTGTATCGAAAGTTTACGATCCCATTCTGGAAAAAGGAATTCACTGGCGCTCAGCCGAATCATGTCTCCCGGATATTCAACCTATTGTCTCAGTTCGTGATGAATCTGCACCAATGTTACACATGTTTGACAGTCCGTTTGTTTACAGGCATTAATTTTATAATATATTAAAATATATACTTCACTCTCTTTATTAATCAACCACAAATGATATAAATTAAAATCACAAAATTAAATGAATATCAGACTATTTAAACCTTCTCTGGGAGAAGAAGAGTTGCAAGCCGTAAAGGAATCATTTGGTCGTTCATGGATAGGTCTTGGACCAAACGTGACGGAATTTGAGGAGGCATGGGAGAAATTCATAGGTTGTAAAGAGGCAATTGCATTGAACTCTGCCACGGCAGCTTTACATCTGGCATTATCTGTATTTAAATTTCCTGAGGGTAAAAAAGTTTTAGTGCCATCATTAACATTTGCTGCAACAGCAACTGCAATTTTATATAATCGGTTGATTCCTGTTTTTGTCGATGCCGATCCGGTAACGCTTGGAATAAATCTGCAGGATCTCGAAAAAAAATATGACAAAGATTGCGTCGCAGTTATACCCGTGCATTATGCGGGACATCCGGTTCCAATGGACAATTTGATACTATGGGCTAAAGCAAAAGGTTTAAAAGTGATAGAAGACTGTGCGCACACAACCGGTGGAGTTTACAAAGATAAAATCCTCGGCACATGGGGTGATGTAAGTTGTTATTCATTCGAAGAAAAAAAATTAATGACAACAGGAGATGGCGGAATGATATGCAGCAATGATCCCGATTTATTGAAAGAGGTCAGAGCAATGCGTTGGGTTGGAATTGACAAGGACAACTGGAAAACCGCACAGGCATATACACATGCAAACAAGGATGCAATGCATTGGTTTTATGAAATCTCTGTACTTGGGTACAAATACAATATGAATGATCTGGCTGCCGGAATCGGCTTAGCTCAATTAAAAAAATTGAACAAGATGAATTCCCGCCGGAGCTCAATTATTCGTCAATATATGAATGGATTAAATGGCATCGAAGGCATAAAACTTTTATTGCCATTCGAACCTGAAAGCTACTGCTATCAAATGTTTGGAATACGTTCCATACGAAGAGATGAATTAATGATTTATCTTAAAAATCAGGGTATCGCAACAGGGTGCCATTATACACCATTATCCATGCAACCACTTTTTAAAGAATGGGGAAACAATTGCCCATTTGTTGAAAAAGAGCATAATAGTTTTATCACTTTGCCTCTTCATGCTGATTTGACGGATGAAGAAATACAATATATCATTTATCATATTAATAAATTTAATAAATGAGTGAAAGTTTAGGACAGAAAGCAACTGTTTGGGATGATTGGTGGGGAGGAGTAACTCCATTGTCTGAAATTCAGATGTGGGATTTTTATGGAGGTCGTCAATGGATTACGAAGTATGCACCACGTCATGGAAAAATCGTGGAAGGTGGTTGTGGAGTTGGAAGATACGTTTTTTATTTAACCAGACTCGGTCTTGAAATTGAAGGGGTTGATTTTTCCGAAGTCGTGATAGAAAAATTAGGCGCGGTCAAAAAGGAGATAGAACCTAAAGCTGTTTTTATTAAAGGCGATGTAACTAATTTACCATACGATGATAATTCTCTTGGCGGTTATATATCTCTGGGTGTGGTGGAACATTTTATTGAAGGGCCACATAAACCAATGGGAGAAGCCTTCCGAAAATTGCGTCCTGGGGGGATTGCAATTATTACAACTCCGAACATTTCTTTTTTGGTTTGGTACCGTAAAAATATGAAGAGAATAAAAAACGCAGTTAAAAAAGTAATCGGCAGAAAAATTAAAGGATCCGTTTTTTTTCAATACGAATATTCGCCAGGAAAACTAAAATCCTTTTTGGAAAAAGAAGGATTTTATGTCAGCAGAGCAGAAACCTGTGATTTAATATATCCTTTTTCGGAGATAGGTTTATTTAAAGGTGAAAATCTGAAAAAAGGAAGTTTTGCATATTGGTTTGCCAACACTTTTGAAAATACATGGTTGAATAGGATGGGTGCTCAATCTATCACAATTTCTGTTAAGCGTGCGCCGCTGATGCATTGTTTTATATCCGGCGAATTAACGGCTACTGAAGACTCACTGGAAAGATTTGATGTTCCGATTTCTAAAGAATATCAGGATTCGGAATTGGCAAAATTATTCATGAAAAACAGAAAGGTCGGTTATTCGGAACCCTACGATATTTTGCCTCCTTACCTTCAACCCGAAGAAAGAGTATGTGAATATAGTGGTGCCAAATATATTACGGATCCGATTTTTGAAAATTTTGGATTTAATAAAAATGCAACTCCTGAAATGCTTAAATCGCCGGAGGTTAATATTGAATTATGTGTTAAACATCTTAAACCGGTTTGGAGAACCAGAAAACAAATTTGAAAAATAACAGGGATGAGCACGAAGCTGTTGGGATTTGGTTAATAAACTGATTAATTGATCATGGGTTTCGGCATAACTAAGGTTCTTAGAAAAATTCAGATTGCCTGGAATGTTAATGAGTTTACCATTCGCCGAAAAATACTGGGCTTCGAAAATGCAAATGCATTTTTAAGAAGGCTTGATAAAAATTCAATCATTCCCATCTTAAAAATTAATGGTGCTGTGATAGGAACAAACTGTGATATTGAATCGCCACTTATTTTTCACAATTGTGTTGATTTTTCGAATTTGATTATTGGTAACAACTGTCATATCGGGAAGAATTGTTTTTTGGATCTTAGGGGGAAAATTATACTGGAAAATAATATTGTTGTTTCCATGCAGACCTCTTTAATTACACATGTGGATATGGAACGGTCGAGCCTGAGATCAAATTATCCTATAACCTCAGCAAATGTAATATTAAAAGATAATTGTTACATCGGGGCAAATTCAACTATTTTAATGGGGGTAACAATAAATGAATGTGGTTTTGTTGCGGCCGGTAGTGTTGTAATCAAAAGTGTTGCATCTTCGGTGATGGTGGGCGGGGTCCCGGCAAAAGAAATTAAAAAAATAGTTTTTAAATGAGTACAGCTCCCAAGGTTATTGTTCTTATATTAAGTTATAACGGTAAAACACTGTTGGAGGACTCCGTTTCATCGTACCTCGCGAATGATTATCCAAATTTTAAAGTAATAATAATTGACAATGGTTCAACTGATAATACAAAAGAATATATAGAAAAAGAGTTTCCTGGGGCGAAAGTTATAAGGATTGAAAAAAACAAAGGCTATTCCGGTGGATTTAATTTCGGATTAACTTACGCATTCGATCAGCAGAAAGTAGATTACGTGTTGATCACAAATAATGATGTGCAGGTTGATAAGAACGTAATATCTTCCTTGGTTGAAACGGCCGAATCAGATAAAATGATAGGTTTTGTAACCGGGAAAGTATTTTATTTTGATCAGCCGGATACGTTGCAGACGGTTGGAAAAAAAGAGGATCCAGTCCTTTGGAACGGAGGTCATATTGGTGGTGGAGAAATCGACATAGGTCAGTATGATAAAGTGGTGGAATTGGCTTTTGCGGATGATATTTTCACTCTCGTTAAAAGGGAAATGTATGAAATAACCGGAGGTTATGACACTAATTTCTTTTTGCAATCCGAAGAATATGATTGGCAAGCACGGTCTAAAAAATTGGGATATAAAATTTTCTATACACCAAAGGCGAAAATATGGCATAAAGAAAGCATGACTATCGGGAAGACCTCCGCTTTAAAGGAATATTACAATGCACGCAACCCGATGCTGGTAATTTTGAAACATAAATCACCCGAATTTTTTAAAAAATATTTTTGGAAACATCTGCGTCAAAATGTTTTTAAATACTCAGTAAAAGTGGTCGTAAAAAAAGGTGAGATAAAAAAGGGTATTAAAATATGGTTAGGATTCTTTTCAGGCTTAATGTGGGGTTTCAGGAATCGTAAGTTTACATTTAAACATTTTGTTTAGGATAGATGCTGACCCAAAAACTCGTTCTAAGCTATTTTACAAAAATTGCTTTGCAGGTCATCCAGATGGTCACGAGTTTTGTTGTAGCAAGACTTGTTGGTCCCGGTGTTACAGGAACCATTGCCTACGGTCTTGCTTACGTTTCCATGTTTTTATTTCTTAGTGACCTTGGTCTTGGGTCAGCTCATATAAAACTGGTCTCGGAAGGTCAGGATGAGGCAAAATGCATCGGAACGTTTGCGAGATTAAAACTGATTACCACTTCATTATTTGCGCTTGTCGTATTATCCTTTTACTTATTCCAGAAATTTATTTTTCATTATCACTTCGAAAGCACTTCACAGGAAATAGTTATTCTTATATATCTTGTAATTACGATTGTCGGACAGTTAACTACCATTGCTACTACAACTTGGGCAGGCAAAACCGAGCAGGCTAAACAAGATATTCCGAATTTTTTGCAAACACTTTTGTATCAGATTTTGCGTGTAATTGTTGCTGTTCTCGGATTCAAAGCGGTTGAAATTGTCTCATCAAATCTTGTTGCCGTTATCGTTTCAATACCTCTTTATATTTATTTATTCAAAGGGTATAAGATCGGAGGTTATGACAAGGAATTGGCGAAAAAATACTTCTCTATTTCTTTTCCGATCATTATACTGCTGCTGGCCCAAACGGTCATCTATTCTACCGATAAAGTCATTTTACAATCCATGACGAATACCACTGAATTGGGTTATTATTCTGCAAGTTTTACGCTCGCAAGTTTTATCAAAACGATTGAAACATCTGTCGGTTTATTGTTTTTTCCTCTGTTCTCGAGTTATCTTGCTCAAAATAATGTCGAGAAGATGAACGCCACTTTAAAAAAATTCGAACGATTCACCATGTCTTTTGTTCTGCCATTTGGATTGTATCTTTCAGTTTTTTCAAATCTGATCATTCCAGTTTCTTATGGCAGTAAGTTTTCTAACAGCATCCCCATATTCTCGGTAGTAACCATAGCGATGATTATTTCTTTGCTCAACCTTCCTTACGGAAATATTATTTTCGGAAAAGGGTTGTTTAAACTTACAGCGATTATCTGGTTAATAACTGTTTCGATATTTCTCATTAGCGCCTACGTGCTCGTTTCCCCTTCGCTCATGAACTTGCGTGGTGTAGGAATGGCATACGCAATTCTGATTTCGAATGTGTCACTCAGTTTTTTTTATTTGTACTTCGCTAAAAAACATGAAAAGAAATTAATAATTCTGCAAGGAAAACAAATGATGATTTTTGGCATGGTGTTTTTTATTCTTTTTTCCTTTCTCTATTCAGGTTTTCAATATAATCTTCTCGGGAAAATCTTAATGAGTGTTTTATTTTTCACAGGATTCTGGGGAATCTCACTTCTGACGGGAATGATAAAAAAGGAGGATTGGATGATGATTCTTGAATTAATTAATGTGAGGAAAATGAAGGAATACATCCGGAAAGAATTATTCAGGAAAAATTAGCATGAAAATAATTAACATTTTAACACATATTCCCCATGATATTGTTTTTGAATATTCAAATCCCGTAAAGTTTAAAGAGCGATTTCCCTTAACGGAGTATTTAAAAATCGAGAAGCAACCATTTTGGATAGGGTTTTTCAAACTCGACTGGCATAATCAATGGGGAAGGAGAATCCATGACACCGAGAACAGTATAGAAGTGGAATGCTGGAGGCCATACGGAAATAAAATTGACCAAATTTATGAGAGAGACGTCGATGGAGTTTTACACAGAGTTTTTCCGTCAGAAACCCGGGAAATTAAAAAGATCGGGCATTTTCTGACCTCTCCAATGATGTTGGAAGCTTTGCAAAAAGAGCTCATGGCTGAAGATGTCATAATTCACTTTTACGGAGCGCATCAAAGTCTGAGCAGCTGGTTGTTATTGAAGCTAAAGCCATTACATACACCGGTAATTATTCAACAATTGGGAGGAGCATTCAGCTATTTTAGTTTTTTGAAAAGTGGAAACCCTCTCAGACTGATTCCTTACTTTCGGGAAAAAAGGGCTTTCAGATATGTCGATAAATACTTGACCGCAGCGATAACGGAAGTGGCTTTTTGCTCAAAAAAATTAAAGAAATTAAATTATCAATTCTTTTTGAATGGAATTGATTTTTCATTAT
>JAHEYM010000503.1 GCA_023251595.1 Bacteroidota bacterium | reverse complement strand
AGAGCATCATTCCATGATTTAAAGTTCTATACCAGCTCGAAGTTCCGATATCTCCGAAAAGATGAATGAATTTCAGAAATCCCGGCATTGGAGCTTCAACATTAAGCGCAGCAAGTGTGCCTTTCGAAATGCCGGGTAATGTATAAACTTTAAATCCACATTCTTCAATTGCAAACTGTCGGGACAAAATTCCATCCGTTTCATTTCTTCCAAGACTCACCTGATCATATAAATAATCATCTTGTCCGCGGAAACCATTCATTCTTAAAAAGAAATCATTGTTTGATCGGTCAGGCGTGTAACCTAAAAATAGTCGGAAATCAATTCCTTGATTTTTCTTTTCGAAGGATAGACGATAATGACCTTCGAAAAATAATTTCTCACCGAGAATATCAGCCACTTTTTCGAAATTACTTTCTGATTTAATGTCAAGACCAAAATTAAAATCAAACGGATTAAGCGCACGCTGATTATTCCAACTGTATTTTATTTGCTGGTATTTGGATGTGATAGATGTGACCGGATTTAATCCCGGAACACCCGGAGTAGGTCTGTAAAGAACCCACTGTAAAAGCTGTTCCTCTCCGATATAAACAGACCTGAATGAGAGTGATGAGTGCGTCTTGCTTCTCGGTGACTTATCTTTTAAACCAATGATAAATGAAGAAGCAATCCGCAGAGTATTCAATACAAATCTTTTTCCTGGTTCAGGAGCAGATTCTTTTTCAGTGTAGTCATTAATTCCGTATCGGCTCACATTTATTTTCGCCTCCAGATGTTTCCAAAAAGCAGTTTTTGAGTACCAGTTTATTCCAACCATTCCTGACCCTGCATAAGAAACGGCACTTGGACTGTATAACGGCATTAAAATATATTCAAATCGTTTTGCAGGAATCAGACTATTGTATAACATTAATCCCGGCATCCATTTATCATAGTTGTTCCATGCTATTACAGGAGACCAGAATAGCTGTGTACGCTCAGGATTTTCAACCCCTAATAAATATTTAAATTGAATTGGTTCAATTTTCTTTAAGATACCATGTGTTCGTATAGAATTATTCTTTCGGTTAATATCAAGCGATGTTTTATCAACATCCAGAGTAATTCGTTTATTTCCCCAACTCATGAATTCTATCGTCTTTGTTCCGGTAAATCCATCTTGCCATATTGCCAATTTACCAATACCCGGACCTGTCTCACCACCTATTGTGAAAGGCGCGGGAACCGTTCCTTTATTTTTAATTGTGATCCAATTTTTTCCTGCTTTATCCTTCTTTATATTGCAAATCTTATAATCTACAACCCCTGACGTTTTCAACATTTCATCAAAATACCAGGAAACATTTTTAGTTGTAGTTTTTTCGAAAACAGATCTGATATCTTCGGGCATAGGGTGTTTGAACTTCCATAATTCAAAATAATTCTGCATGGTTCGGTCAAAAACTTCTTCACCTAAATATTTTTGGAGATGCTCTAATGCATACGCGGTTTTTCCATATACTATTAATGCGTAATTCATTGTTGTATATTCTGCGGAATGAATGTCCATCGGCTGATCCTTTGCCATCCTTGCCTGCATGATATATCCGAGCGTAAAAAGAGTTCTGTTATCGACAGATTCAAGTCCCACGAATTTTGCAAGTTTTGAAACCTTCATAGTGTCAGAAAAAGGTGATTTATTTCGGTCTAAATACCTGTATTCATAGAACGAATTAATTCCTTCATCCATCCATGCATGTCGTCGCTCATTGCTGCCAAATATTCCGTAAAACCAATTATGGCCGACTTCATGTACGATCACATCTTCCAATTGAGAAGCAGTACCTGATTCACCAATCACAGTTATATTCGGATACTCCATCCCACCACCGGCGCTCAAAGCACCGTCAACAGCGGTGCATTGATTATACGGGTAATCACCCACCCATAATGAATAATAGTATATTGCACTATCTACAAAATGAACTGCGTCTTTCCAGATTTTCGCTTCATTATTTGTATACATCACCCAGGTAGTGACGGATTTCTTTGAGTGTGGTAATACAACTTCACCCTTTGAAACATGATATCTTTTATCTGCAAACCATGCAAAATCATGTACTTTTTCCTGATGATAGTGAAGCGTTTTAGTCTCGGCATCCGATTTAGGAAAAGCCATAGAGGTGTCATTCGGAGAATTTGCGACCCACTCTTTTGTCAACCGTACCTGATCGTCAAGCCATTTCGATTCTTTTTCACCATCAACCAAATCGCCTGTTGCACCAACCACATAATTTTTCGGAACTGTAATTTTTACATCGAATGTTCCATATTCAGAATAAAATTCCCCCTGATTTAAATACGGAATCGGGTTCCACCCA
>JAHEYM010000502.1 GCA_023251595.1 Bacteroidota bacterium | reverse complement strand
AGAAACACCCCATGACGTTGCCCATACGAATTCCTGTTTTCCTTCTTTTGAAGTGAATTTGACATCAAATGCTTTTGCGAAATTCTGTCCAAGGAAGTGGGAGGTGCCTGCCTGCAATGCTTTTCCGTCTTGCATCAAAGCTTCGATACAGTAAGTTTCGAGAGCGCCTGCAAATCGCTCGGAAGCAGTCTTGATCCCTTTGATAACAGGCAAAGCCAGATAATCATTCACAAAAGTGGAATACACCTCGAGCATTTGTTCTGCCTCTGCGATAGCTTCCTCACTCGTGGCATGCGCTGTGTGGCCTTCCTGCCATAGGAACTCTGTAGTTCGTAAAAACAGTCTGGTTCGCATTTCCCATCTCACAACATTAGCCCATTGGTTTATGAGGATAGGTAAGTCACGGTACGACTGAATCCAGGTGCGGTAACTGTTCCAGATAATCGTTTCGGACGTTGGTCTTACGATGAGTTCTTCTTCAAGCTTTGCATCAGGATCAACTTCCACACCTTTTCCGTCTTTTGTGGCACGGAGACGATAATGCGTCACAATGGCGCACTCTTTGGCGAATCCTTCAACATGTGATGCTTCTTTGGAGAAGAATGATTTGGGGATGAAAAGTGGGAAGTACGCATTTGAATGCCCCGTCTCTTTAAACATCTTATCGAGCACAGACTGCATCTTCTCCCATATCGCGTATCCATAAGGTTTGATGACCATGCAACCCCTAACATCAGAATTTTCGGCTAAATCGGCTCTAATCACCAGATCCTGATACCATTGTGCGTAATTGTCTTCCCGTTTCGGCAGATCTTTAGCCATAAATTATTTTTGTTTATTTGTTATTTTGGTATGATATTTGTAAAATAAATGCGTCCTTTGAACTTGGAAAGGCAAAGTTAAACAAACCGAATCAAAAGAAACTTTAACAAACGAATCAATCCAAATAAACTAAAGAGTAAAACTATGAGAACTTCAATCATTACTCTCGCAATTGTATCCTTAGCGTTTTTGAGTGCCTGCAACGCGCCTCAACACTCAACCGTGAAGGATGGTGTTTATTACACACCAAAGGATGAGCAGCCTGTTTCTTCACAGGATCGCGTTTCTCAACCGGCTCCGAATACTCAGCCACAATCGACTTATACCGAAACTCCCGGAAACAACGACCGTGTTGGTAATCCCGGTAATAACGGAAGTACGGTAATTAATAATTATTACAATCAGGATGATAGTTATGATTATTACTACACTTCCAGATTACGCCGTTTCTATAACCCGACACCGGGTTATAGTTATTATGACCCATATTACACCAACACCTATTATTACGACTACAACCCCATGAATTGGGGTGTAAGTATTTATTCGAGCTACAACTGGTGGGCTCCTTCCTATTATTATTCAAGTCCATTCTGTTACGGAGGTTATTATCCTCACTATTCTTGCTGGCACCCATATTCTTACTGGGGTTATAATCCATATTGTAACTATTCTTATTCTCCTTACTATCCTAACTATTATGATCCTTACTCATACGGATACGGGAATTACTATGGTTATGGAGGTTATAACAACGGATACTACAACGGCTACAACAACGGCTATTGGAATGGTTATAATGATGGTTATTATGATGGAAATTATAACAATTACTACGGAAACAATAATCCATACTATTTTAACAGCTACGATCAATCGACCTACTATTATGGACCGCACTATTCTTCAAGTTCGAATGATGGTTCGTCCACTCCTTATCTTTCAGAAAGATATATCTCTACTCTTGTTGCTGATAATACTATATTGCCAGCACAGATATTGCGTAACACGCAAATCGCCGGTGGTCGTGAATTTGTTACAACAAACAAAGCGGGTAATCAGATCGGCGCAACACGGGGAAGTTCAGTCGTAACTGAGGATATCAACCGTGGTGCAAGTTTTAGTAGCCCTGTTTCAGGTAAATCTAATTCAACAGTAACTGAAAGTGTTATTCGTTCAACCGATCCTAAGGCTACCAATTCTACCAACACAGATGTTAACAGGATATCAAACCAACCTGCTGTTGGAAGAGACGCAAATCAGACTCAAACAATTTCAACCAGCAGACCTGATATGACCTCACCGGTCGTTCAACCAAATACTCAGAACAGGACGACTACAACTACACCGGAGTATTCCATTCCACAGAACAGAACTACAAACACGACCCCTGAGTATTCTGTACCACAAAACAGAACTACCACTACAACTCCGGAATATTCTATTCCACAAAATAGGACGACTACAACTACTCCTGAGGTACAGAGAGATCAGACTCCTGTCAGAACAGAATCAACACAACCGGTAAGAACTACTACCTATCCCGAAT
>JAHEYM010000501.1 GCA_023251595.1 Bacteroidota bacterium | reverse complement strand
CGCCGCTCACCGCAGGTTTTGCCGCATGTGCATGGCAGATGAACCGGAACTGGTCGAACATGAAATTATTTAAAGAAATAGAAAAATCAGCACACCTTTTTCCATATTTCGATTATGCACATGGTTACGGAATTCCGCAGGCTTCCTACTTTACCGGAGAAAAGAATAAAGAAATTAAACCAACCTTCGAAATTCTGGAAGATACGATTGCCAAAGTCGGAAAAGTTGATATTTTTGGTACAAAGCGTTCTGAAAAAAAGGATGGCAAAAACGTAAAAATTCATATTTTAAAAACAGGTGTGGATACATTGCACGCAACATCTGCTGATACGTTGCATGCAATGTCTCCACCTGATTCTAAATTGAAGAAAATGAACTTATATTATCATATAGAATCCTCCGAAGGGGAATTGAGGCGATTTATGGTACTCAGAACGCATTCAAATCAAAATATATATATAGATAATGATAGCTATGAAAGCGGAGATGTATTAATGGTGCATTTCGAAGGATATACAAAAACCTATAAGCTAAAATAATAACTTAGCGCCTTCATGTCTTGGTAGCCAAAAAATGAATGCAGTAAAGTCGGTCCGAAAACATTAAAATGGCCCGCGCAGATTCGGCAGATTAACGCAGAAATAATAATAAAACATCTGCAAAAATCTGCGCGAGAAATTAAAGATCTCAATAATTCCAAATCATAAATATATAATGAAAACACCATTTTTCAACCATAATAAAAAATCACTTTTAATTTGTTCAATCAGCGTCATCTGCGTTCTGTTTAGCAACATCGCCAAAAGCCAAACAGTCCTTCTCGATGTAGATCAAAGTAAAGACACCATAGATAATAAATATGGACCTAACAAGAATTTTTATATGCAATTTACGATGGGTTATTTTTTTGTCGAAGGTCCTTCAGAAATCGGAGCACCGGTAAAATCATGGAGCTCAGCGGGTAATATTTTATCTTTCCGTTTTAAACATAAATTAGGAAGTGTTATGGCATTGGGCTGGGCACTCAATTATCATCGCTCCTCGTTCAGTCTCAAACAGGAAGCAGGAAAATATTTCCCCGATTCAACACTTCATAAATCTGAAAGCTATAGTTTTAATGGTGCTGGAACAGAATTTTATATACGATTTAATTTTGATCCCGGAAGAGGAAATTATATCGGGAAATATATAGATTTCGGAATCTCCGGTGATGCAATTTTTCTCGCACCCCACAAGGCAGAAGACAAAATCTCGAACGGTAATATCGTCGATGTCAGGACCACCCATCTCGATTATGTCAATCCTTTCGATTATTACGGATTAATTCGTTTGGGAAAAGGAAATCTGTTGCTCTCTGCAAGCTACAGGTTCTCGAATCTTTTCAAACCTTCATTCTCATATCCCGAATTTCCAAGATGGATGGTGGGTCTGGAGTTGACTTTTGATTGAATATATCAAACTCTTGTTCCGGAATCCAACGCTGATCCTTTTGATACATTTGGTATACCTGCTGGTCCAACATAAGTTGCACTTCCCCAAGCGAGAATCGGATAGAAAATAATACCAAGGAATATCAATCCGGCAGTGAAACCTTCATCTTTTCCAAAACTTTTTGATAACATATTGGTCATCCAAACAAGAAAAACAATATTTACGACGGGAATCAGGAACATAACAATCCACCATGTCGGTTTTCCAACAATTTCCAACAGGACAATTATATTATATATCGGGATAATTGCAGCCCATCCCGGTTTTCCCGCTTTTGTGTAAATAGTCCAGTTTGCTGCAATGAGAAAGATACCTACTGCAAGGAGAACAAGAAGCGCTCCGACTGGAAGCTGGGGCATTCCGGGTAAGCTTGAACGAAGTATTGTCATGATTCTAAGAATTAAATATTATACCTACTCGTAAGGCTTTTCGGTTTCCGCCTAAATTAAATTGTCTTGATTTGGTAAAGGTAAATGAGAATAAAGAGTCTCTCAACACAAGTGACAAGAGACTCTTTCTTCTTAATGTGAAAATGAATTACGCTTTTTTGCGCATTCCCATGAAGCAACCGATGATCGCTATCACACTAAAAGCAGCAATCAGATATAAACCGATTCCAACGTTTAATCCTTCTTTGCTGCATTGAGATATTTTCAAAGCACCGATCCCAAGCGCGAGTAAGGAGAAAATCATTGCTGTGATGTTCGACCATTTTTTGCCGAATAATGAGAAAATTGCCATTAATACACCGAGAACAATGGTGAAGATTCCGGGTTTCCCACCGGCAGAATTAACATACATTCCGGTAACACTAATGGTTTGTTCCATAATTGTGGCGGAACCCCAGGTTAGAAATGATCCTACAATTACGACGATTCCGCC
>JAHEYM010000500.1 GCA_023251595.1 Bacteroidota bacterium | reverse complement strand
TATTTGCCGAAGGATTTAGTGCCTGCTGAAAATGGTTGATGGTAGAGGCGTTGCGTGCAACGACTTGATAGGTTTAATAAAAGAATAAATATAAATAAAGAAATGAAGGAAATAACCGCAACCGAATTAAAACAATATAAAGAAACCGGGAAAGATTTTCAATTGATTGACGTAAGAGAACCTTACGAGTACGAATTGGCAAATCTCGGTGGTGAGTTGATTCCATTAGGAACAATTCTTCAAAACACCGATCGCATCGACAAGCATAGAGATGTGGTGATTCACTGTAAAGCCGGTGGCAGATCTGCAACAGCGATTCTGGAATTGGAAAAGAGATTTGGATTTAAAAATCTTTATAATTTGAAAGGTGGAATTTTAGCATATCAACAATTGTAACCCCACCCAACCTCCCCAAATGGGGAGGGGTTAACCGATAAAATGTTCATGGAATTTCTACGCTCCCTCCTCGAGTTTATTCTTCATATTGATAAGCATCTGAAAGATATAACCACCGAATATCAATCGTGGACTTATCTGATTTTATTTGCTATTATTTTTTGTGAAACAGGATTGGTTGTCACTCCTTTTCTGCCCGGCGATTCTCTATTATTTGCAGCGGGTTCTCTCGCGGGACTAGGTTCTTTGAATGTATTCGTGATTGTTATTTTATTATTTATGGCGGCATTTCTAGGTGATAATACGAATTATTTTATTGGCAATTATATCGGACCAAAAGTATTCACAAAGAATTACAGGTTTTTGAAGAAAGAATATTTAATTCGTACAGAACACTTTTATGAAAAACATGGCGGTAAAGCAGTTGTTATTGCGCGATTTATTCCGATCATAAGAACATTTGCACCTTTCGTTGCCGGTGTTGGATCAATGACTTACAAACGGTTTTTAATGTTTTGTATTCTTGGAAATATATTATGGATTTCGATTTTTACTTTCGCGGGATATGCATTCTGTCAAAATGAATTTGTGAAAACACATTTCTCTTTAGTTACAATCGCCATTATATTTCTTTCACTCACACCAATTATTGTCGGATTTATCCGTCACAAGATCGTTAAAGATAAACTTCAGAAAAAATGAGGGTATTCGGACTTGCCGGCTATCCCCTCACCCACTCTTTTTCGCCCAAATTATTCGAAGACATATTTGAGCGTGAAAAAATATCGGATTGCGCTTATTCACTTTTCCCTTGTCCCATTGTTGAAGATATCTTTAGTTTGATTAAGGGTAACAAAGATCTCTGCGGAATTAATATTACCATTCCACATAAAAAAAGCATTCTTCCCTTTTTGGATGAAGTTGATGAAACTGCCAAACAAATCGGTGCTGTAAATACGGTCACGATCAAACGTGAAGGAGATCATACTTTGTTGAAAGGATTTAACAGCGACATCATTGGTTTTGAAAAAGCGATTAAACCTTTTCTCAAGACATGGCATAGCGATGCATTAATTTTCGGAACAGGTGGTGCTTCGGTTGCAGCATCATTTGTTTTGAAGAAATTGGGAATTAATTGGTTGGAAGTTTCCCGAAATCCTGTTCTTCAGAATCAAATTAATTATGTTGATGTGAATGTTGGATTATTGCAAAAATATACGTTATTAGTTAATGCGACACCGGTCGGGATGTTTCCGAACACAAATTCCTACTTACCAATCTCGTTTGATGGTCTCTCCGAAAAACATTTATTTTTCGATATGGTATATAACCCCGAAATGACCTTCAATATGGAGCTTGCGCATGCGCAAGGGGCGACTGTCGTGAATGGAATGGAGATGCTTCGTTTGCAGGCGGAGGAAGCCTGGAGAATATTTGGTGCAGAATCCTGAGGTTTGTCAAGGTTTCAATTTTCGATGTCCAACACTCGATGTCCAATTTTCAGGTTTTGGTAGTTGATATTAACTTGCACATTAATTCAGTTCCAACAAATGAGATTTAAATATATCCGTTGTAGTTGCATGTAATGTAAAGTTTACCGTCTGATTCGACCCAATTGTTACGGGAACAAAGGATGTAAAGAGGGTACTGTCTTTTACGCCTACAGCCACAATAGTACATTGCAATCCGACTGGGGCATAGAAATATGGAAAATTAGTTCCACTATCAGACGACAAATGAACCATACATGAAATTCCTTGAAAAATCAGAAAGACTTCTGTTCCGTACGTATAAATTGTATCCGTGGCGTGTAAAGTGAGTGTGGTAGTGGGATAAATAGAAAAATAACCAGCGTTGTCACTATTACACCAGGAGCCTGAATCTACTGGTGTTGAGAAAGAATAAAGTCCGAAAATATAATTTCCGGGATAAAGTGTGACACTATTTACCTGCAGGAATTATAGAGCGGGTACAAACGCAACTAAAAG
>JAHEYM010000143.1 GCA_023251595.1 Bacteroidota bacterium | reverse complement strand
TTTTTGGATTGCAAAACCACGAATTGCGTGAAACATTGAAAGAGTGATATCACACTTATCAACCTTCCACCTACCCACTAACCACCGCTTTCGTGTCCAACGCATCTCTCAACCCATTGCCAATGAAGTTGATAGACAGTACCAACAGCATGATCGCAAAGCCTGGTGCAAGCGCCAGCCAAGGTTGTCCGAAGACCAGATATGAGTAGTTTTCCTTCAAAATACTTCCCCACGAAGGCGATGGTGGTTGGGCACCCAGACCAAGGAAACTAAGTCCCGATTCAAGGAGGATTGCCGCTGCAAAGTTCGATGCAGCCATCACAATCACCGGTCCCATGATATTGGGTAAAACATGTCGAATGATGATCCGGGCATTACCGAAACCCAATACACGCCCTGCTTCCACATACTCCATCTCGCGGATCACGAGGATTTGTCCACGAACCACACGAGCAATCTCCACCCACATCGTGATTCCGATGGCAAAAAACACCTGCCATAACCCTTTCCCCAATGCCATCGTGATGGCGATAACAAGGAGAAGTGCGGGAACTGACCATGTAACAGAGATCAACCAGTTGATCAGTTTGTCGGGCCAACCCGGAAAGAACCCTGCAATCGAACCCATGAAGAGTCCGATAAGAACCGAGATTGAGACTGCCAACAATCCTGCAGAAAGAGAAATTCGCGTTCCAAGCAGTAACCGACTTAGCTGATCGCGGCCAAATTGATCCGAACCCAGAATAAATTTTTTCTCGACCACCGAGAATTTTTCATCCTTTGATATAATTCTCATGGGATGGTTTTCTGATCCTGCTCCCGTATATAAATTTGCATGAATTCCATCCGACTCAGTTGTATAACTATCGATAGGAATTAATTCGACCGACTCTTCTTCACCATTCAGCAATCGATCAAAAAATCCTGTATTACTCAGATTCTTTTTTTGGAGAGCTAACATTTTTACATTTGTTCCGGGCGGGAGAAGTTTACATGGAAGCGAAATATTATTTGCGTCAGGCGAATGGTCGGGTGAAATATAATATGCAAAAACTGAAACAAATATCGCAATTATAATATATATTAAACCACCAAGAGCAAGTTTATCACGCAGAAATTTTCTGAATGCAATTTTGCCGGGGGATGTAGAATTATTCTTCATCAATATTAATTATAGATTATTACCTTCCCAGACCCATTTTCTCATAGCAAATGAGCAAAACCAAAAAGATAATTTGGCTACCAAGACACTAAGGCACAAAGAAATAATTATTTGATTTGTTTTTGCATTTAACATCCTGTTAATAATATATGTAATTCAACATTCCTAATTCATAATTCCTAATTATTTTTTCACTTCCCTTCCTTTCCATTGATATGATCTCGAAAGTCCAGCAATACCGATTACAACTACGTAGAATATATTAACAAAAAATGCCGGGAGAAACCAGAATAAGAGATATGTTTTTTTGAAATAACGATGTACAACGGCAAGAAAGAAAAATTCAATGATCATCTTTGCCATCAGGAGACGCAGAATCATTTCGGGAACAGACCAACTGAATAACATATATAATATTGAACTCAGTGCTGCGAAATTGGAGAGCCAGGTAACGACTGCTACTATCACAACCGTAAGATCCTTGTACAATGTGCCTTTTGAAGCCCATCTTTTCCGTTGCTCAAAAAAATCGCTGATCGTAGCAGAAGCCGGTGTATATACAAGCGCATCTTCCGATTTCAAAAACTTCACCCTACCTGAAAAAAGATTATTAATTCTCAACATCAAAAATATATCATCACCCGAAGCAGGTTCTCCTTCATGCGAATATCCACCTGCCTTTTCAAACGCAGTTTTTTCATACGCCAGATTCGCTCCGTTACACATTAAAGGAAAACCTGTTTGAACAGATGCTGCACCAATTCCTACGAGACCAAGAAACTCCATCGTTTGCATTTGGGAGAAAGCTGATTTCCCTTCTGTGAAAATTACAGGAGCTGAAATCATCGAAACTTTTTGTGTTTCATAAAATTCGGTCAGGGTTCTCAACCATTTCGGAGAAAATGTGCAGTCAGAATCTGTCGTCACAATCAAAGTTCCATTTGCTTCTTGTACAGCAGCGGTTATAGCATTTTTCTTATATCTTGCAGTCTCAGAATCTCCTGTTAAACGAATTAATTTTATTCTGAGTGAAGATTTCTTTTCAATAAACGCCTGTATCAACGGGGCAGTATTATCTGTAGAATGATCATCGACAACTATGATTTCGCAAAGTTGAAAAGGAAAGTCCTGATTAACGATACTGTCGAGACACTTAATTATATTCTTTTCTTCATTCCGGGCCGGAATAACGACGGAAATAAAAGTTGACAATTCCTTTCCAATTATTTTGAACGACGCAATATTCTCCCAGGCAATTAAATAAATAAGCATGAGAAGAAAATACAATGCTGCGCCGAGAAAGAGTATGAATGAAATTGTATTGTTAAAATACCAATCCATAGTCTATTTTCTGAAAATTTTAAAATTCAAAACGAGAACAGCTCCTATGCTCGCCGGAACAACAAGATTGATCATCCACAAAAGAAAAGACGACATAAGGATTCCGAAGTGGTCTGTCGAAAGAAGTCCGATAAAATAGATAGCAGTAGCACCACGAATGCCAAGTTCGGTCAGAGCGATTGTCGGAACTGCCGTCACAACAAAGAATACCATGGAAATCATCATAAACCCTGCAAGGAAATCGAGATCCACATTCAGAGCCCTCAGTAAAAGGAAATATTGTGTGGTGAAAATCAAATATCGCGCGACAGAGAATAATATCACGCTGAGCAACTCCCTTCCCGAATAATATCCCAAAACCTCCGGATATTGTTTAATGTTTTTAAAAACCTTCCATTTCACTATATTTGATGTGAATAAAGTCAGATTAAAGTACCAGATAAAAGCGAGTACAATTAATATTAACACCAGAGAAGAAATAGTCGCTGCCAAAAAGCCATCCAATGGCACTATATAATAAAAATAATATATTAGAGCAAGACCTCCGAATAATAAGGTAATGAGCATTTGTCCGAGACTTCCTATCACCGCTATGATAGATGCTTTAATACGATCTGCTTTCTTCAGATAAAAAACCCGACCTGCATATTCCCCTATCCGGTTTGGCGTAAAAAAACTGATGGTAATGCCTGTTAACACTGCTTCGACAGCTTGGAGTGCCGTGATTTCCTCTACTTTTCTGACGAGCATTCTCCACTTCATCGATTCAATAAACCAGTTCGCAAACATTAGGAAAATCACAGGAAGAAATAAATTCAGAAAATGGGAAGTTTGAATGAGATCAGCGAAATCCGAAAAATAATGACCTGCATCCTCTCTTTTAAAAACCTCTGTATAGATGATCCAGAAAGATGCACCTATGATAAGAAATTTCAATATCCAACTAAATAAAGATTTGCGAGAATTGATATTCATTTATCTTTTTATACAAAGACGTTGCATTCAAAGACGTTGCATGCAACGTCTCTACAATTATTGCATTTCAACCAATATTTGATTTTTCTCTACTTTATCGCCTTTATTTACAAGGATTTTCTTCACGGTTCCTTCGGTCACGGTCCTCAGAACATTTTCCATCTTCATCGCTTCAAGTACGAGAACCGTTTCTCCTTTTTGAACTTTTTGTCCCGTCTCTACCAGTACCGATAGCACCATGCCCGGCATGGGTGCTTTGATGTCGTTCGCTTTGTGATGTTTAATCGCATCCAATCCCAGCTCCTGAAGCAGTGTGTCGAACTGATCTTTTATCTCCACATGGTATTTCCTGCCATTAATTCTGAAAACAAATGCTTTTTTGGAATAATCAGCTTCGAGTATATCTGCAATTAGAGATCTATTTTCAATCAGTAAATGAATTTGTCCTTTTTTAATTTCTCTAACATCCAATTCAAATTTGAGGTCATTATATACACCTGACTTCCCATCTTTTGCAAGAAAAATCAACTGTTCTTCACTACCGTTCACACGCGTTCTTAAAATCTGTAATTCCATAGTTCTTTTTCTTTCAACAGAATTGTGCAATGTAGCGGATTTCAGCAATTGACGGTTAATGAACCTCTCGAAAATGCATTGTATTTCCAACGATTTTGATGATATTCGCACTCTGAAATCCAATATACCGATGAAGTTTATCTCTTTTGTGGCGCTGGCATTGGCTTTGGCGACCACGTCCTGCGAGCTTTTTAAAAAGCACAAATCAGACCCGAAACCTATTAAGTTTATCACCGACACCACTTCTGTCAATCCTCCCGAGAATGTGGAGGTGAAAGAGCCTGTCGTTTATCAGGCCTCCCAAACGATGCGGGTCGACCTTATCCATACTAAGCTCGATGTGCGTTTTGATTGGTCCAAACAATTTCTGCTTGGGAAAGCTACAATAACATTCAAACCACATTTCTACCCAACCGACAGTCTGATCCTTGACGCTAAAGGATTTGACATTTTCGAGGTGTCGGTTCTGAATGGTTCAACTCATCAGAAAGCAAACTATACGTACGACACAACACAATTGCATATCAAACTTGATAAAATATATTCGCGTTTTGATACTGTTCGCGTTTTTATCGGCTATACTGCAAAACCAAATGAGGTAACTCAACAAGGTAGTTTGGCAATTTCGGATGCAAAAGGTCTGTACTTTATCAACCCCGACGGGGCTGATTCAGAAAAACCAAAACAAATCTGGACGCAAGGCGAAACTGAATCCAATTCCTGTTGGTTTCCTACGATCGATAATCCAACTCAGCGCATGACTCAGGAAATTGCGATGACGGTTGATACACAATATGTAACACTCTCGAACGGTTTGCTCTCTTATTCAACATTTAATCCCGACGGCACAAGGACAGATATATGGAAACAATCATTGCCTGCCGCACCTTATCTCACAATGATGACCGTAGGGAAATTTTCGATTATAAAAGATAAATGGAGAAATATTGATGTCTGGTATTATGTTGAACCGGAATATGAAAAATACGCAAAAAATATATTTGGTCACACCCCCGAAATGATTGAATTTTTCTCGACAAAATTCGGTGTTGATTATCCATGGGAAAAATTCTCTCAAATTTGTGTTCGCGATTATGTTTCAGGTGCGATGGAAAATACAACTGCCGTTCTTCATGGTGAATTTTTACAGCGAACCAATCGTGAAATGCTGGATCAGGACTTTGAAGATGTCATTTCACATGAACTTTCTCATCATTGGTTCGGCGATCTGGTAACATGCGAATCATGGTCAAATATTCCATTGAATGAATCATTTGCAACCTACAATGAATATCTCTGGAACGAATACAAATATGGACGCGATGCCGCTGATCAGGGTCTGCAAAGCGATCTTTCAAATTTCCTGACCACTGCTGCCGGTAAACCTGTCGATTTAATACGTTATTATTATCACGACAAAGAAGACATGTTTGATGCGAATTCCTATCAAAAAGGGGGTAGGGTTTTACACATGCTTCGTAAATATTTGGGTGATGAAGCATTTTTTGAAGGATTGAAATTATATTTAAATACAAATAAATATTCTTCGGTTGAAATTCATAATCTCCGTTTGGCTTTTGAAAAAGTATCGGGTGAAGATCTGAATTGGTTTTTCAATGAGTGGTTCCTTAATCACGGACATCCCGAACTTGATATGAGTTACAACTATATAGATAGCACAAAGACCGAAAGAGTGATTATCAGACAGGAACAGGATCTGGAGAAAAATCCGTTGTATAAAATTCCACTCGAAGTAGATATATATACAGGTGGCAAAGCAATTCGTAAAAAAATTACGCTCAACAAAGCGAACGAAACATTTGATTTCAAATTAGCTTCAAAACCAGACCTTGTAAATGTCGATGCAGAAAAACAATTACTCTGCACAAAACGAGATCATCACGAGAAGGCGGAATTCACATATATGTTCTCGCATGCACCACTTTATCTCGACCGTTTTGAAGCATTGCAACAATTGGTAGTGAGTTTCGATCTCGACTCTCTGTCTTCCGAAGTGATTGTTCAATCGCTGAATGATAAATTCTGGAATATCAGGCAGTATGGATTGATGAATGTAAAAAAGATTTTCAGATGGCTCGAAGAATCCGGTGGTCTCACTTCACCAAATGTGCTTAAAGACAGAATACGAACTAAACTTTTAGACATGGCGCATAATGACCCGAAAGCATCAGTGAGGGCAACAGCCATGCGAACATTAAATTCCAATTACAAAGAGGATGTGCATTTAAAAGAAATATTCACTCAAATAGCTAATTCAGACTCGTCCTATTCTGTAATGGGTGAAGCACTTGGGGCGATCATGTCGCGAGATACTGTCGCCGGAATGGAATTAGCGAAGAAGTTTTCTGTTGATGCAGGTCCATCGCTCATAGGTAGAATCGCATCTATTTTTTCTGATTATGGGAGCGATTCACAAAACGAATTTTTCTTAACGAATGCAAAAAAAATGAAAGGATTCGATAAATATACATTTATCCAGAATTATACACGTTTCCTTTCCCGCTGCAACACCGAAACAATTGGAAAAGGAATTATTTATTTCGAGGAAGTTGCGAAAAACGGAAGTCCGTGGTGGGTGAAGTTATCTGCAATGCAAACATGCATGGATATGGAAACCAGACTGGGTGGCGAAATTGAAAGAGCAAAAGAACATCTCGAAAGTCTATCCAAAGACCCAAACAATTCTGTCGCTGTCTCAAAAGCAACCCAGGAATTAACTGCTGTCAGAAACCTGAGAGATAATATTTCGGAGAAGATTAAACAGATTAAAAAAGACGAGAAAGAAAAGAATCTGATAAATATATATAAGAGTGGTAAGGAGTAAGGAGTTAGGAGAAAGGAGTAAGGAGTACCTCTTCCCTCTCAGCTTCTTCGCAATGATTTAATAAGCCCCTTGAGTATTTTCGATATTTCATCCCCTTTTACTAAAAGACTCACTTTGTCTTCTTTGGAAATATAATTCAGTTTTTCTGCTAAATAAAGCATAGATTTTACTTCGCTGCATGACGAAGTTGCGATATAAAGAAATCGCGAAAAATCTGCCGGAGAGTTTCTGTCAAAACCTTCAGCAATATTATTAGAAATAGAAACCGATGCTCTTCTTATTTGATCCCGGAAACTAAAATCTCTTAGATTATTAAAACTTGAATAAATTTCTACAGCGAAATCCTGTGCTTTCTGCCACGCAATAATTTCTTCAAATCGATAGATACCCATATGAGAAAAAAATTTATGAATAAGAAAATTTATATAAAAAATATCAGACTATTAAAAATATGTGTATAAAAAATAATATTAAAACTTTTCCGTTTTCCCTCTCACCTTTTCCCTCTCACCTCTTCCCTCTCACCGCATTAATTGAAAAAACCCTTTCTGCGAACGATCAATTCCAAACAAATCCCGATACCGCATAATCCAGTAATATACGCCATCCACACAATCCGTGCTTCCCGTTTTTCCATTCCATCCGGTCGCAATGTCGGATGTTTGAAAAACTATTTTTCCCCAACGATCAAATATTGATAAATCGCCTGAAGCAATACTATCCATCTTCGACGGTTTGAAAAAATCATTGAGGTTGTCATCGTTTGGTGAAAATGCATTTGGCATCACAAAACCTTCTTTTTCATGCCTGAAATGTGCAATGACCGTATCTGAAGTCGCCAACAACATTCTGACATTTGAATTCTGAATATCGGGTGTAAGTGTATGATGTTTTGTTTCCCAGTGATCAAAAATATATTGCGGGTGAGCTGTGGCTGTAAAATTCATATTAATACTGCCAAAATAAGTTCCTGTCCACGCATAATTATTTGGTGTGATTGAATTCACCTGCACATCGCCCGAATTTACAGGATCGACCAGAACTGTGACAGGAAAGGGTCCTGTAACTGAATAACAATCGACCAGAGCATGATCAATAAAAGTACACCTTCCGGTAATCTGCGATTTTAAATATTGAACATTTGTCTGCCATCCTGCAAGAGTACCGCCCCAACGTGCGATTTGTTTTGGCATTTCGGGTGAAATAACATTCAGACAATTATCGAGATGATTCAACACAGTATCACAGCTCAATGTGGTATTCATCAGATCAGCATAACGGTTGATATACATATCCTTAAAATCAGGATTTGCAAGAAGTCGTGTGAGAATTTCCATGTGACCCATCTCCGGTCCGGGATTAGCAAAAACAGTTTGCAAATCGCAGGGATCCGCATTGAATGTCGTGGTAGGCCATCCTGAAAAGTTTTGTCCCAGATCATATATATTATCTTCATCCCACAAGGCATAACGCCATTTTTTCTTGTCACCACCCGGACTTCTCCCTCTCCACCACATTGTATTCCAGTTGATCCAGTCACTATCAACTATATATGTATTTAGAATATCATAATCTATTACACTGTTCAGATTTAAAATAGACGCGACATGATTGTAATTTGCAGGAACAGTCATACTGTTTGAGGTTATATAATTATATAAATTCACCCAACCTGTATCACTGCCGTCATAAATAATCATTCCACCCCAATACGCAAGCATGTCTATACTGTCTTTGGGTTGGTCGTAATAAAATTCTGTGAAATCAGGATCATTCACGCGTTCCCTCGTTTCATATAATCCCCAATATTGACCATTAATAAATAATATCGAAGGCTCGTAAGATCTTTCATCCATTTCCAGATGATGTTCCTGCGCAAGAGTCTGAATGAAGGCATCGCGTATATGACAGCCCGGAACACCGCTCTGAGTCTGGGCGAACGGATAATTATCTGAGGCCGCCGCTTTAAATATCAATCGCTGAAAAGTATTTCTGTTC
>JAHEYM010000142.1 GCA_023251595.1 Bacteroidota bacterium | reverse complement strand
TTGTTTTAATTATTTATTCTTTCCAAAAATCGGTTGTGTTTTTGGGCTTTTGTTCGGTAGTTTTTTTCTTCTCCGTGGGTTTATCCTCATTCCAAAAGTCGGTTAACCGCTTTTGTTTTTGCTCAGGGGTCTCTTCCACTTCCGTTTTCTTCGCAATCGTTACAATGGTATATCCGTTTTCAATGGCATTACTTTTAATATCATCAACTGCTTTTTGGGCTTCTTGAAGAGTGGTAAAATAACCCAGCAAATACCCCAGTGCGTTTTCGCCAGTTGCAATAAGATCAGGTGTATAATTGATTAAAAGACCTGCCTGTTTTTCTATCTTTGGTAGCAAATCTTTATTCAGTGGCCATTCGCCATCCCCATCTTTTTTTATTTCGACAGGAGCTGCTACTAATATCTGAGCTGCTTGGTTGGGAGTTTTACTGAAATTCCAAACGGCATAATAAACACTTTGCACTTTCGTGTCATTAATCTCGCTGGGTTTTTTTATAATAGCTTTAGCAGCTAAATAGCCGTCTAATATTTCATTCTTTTTTCTTGCCCACATCATTATGTTTTCATTATTTCTTGCCTGTTGTTCCCGCTGCTCTTGTCGCTCAACCCGTTCTTCTTCATCAGAAATTAGTTTTGCAGCGGCTCTTTTTTGTTCACGCTCAGCCGTTTCATTTTCTTTCTTTAAGCGGGCTGCCTGGTCACTTGCATCTTGTCGATCTCTTTGAGCTTGTTCTCTTTGTTGTTTTTCTTTAAGAGCATCAGTAAATGTTTTTAAACCCTCTGTAACGGCATTATGTATTTCGGAATTCATCTTCTCTCTGGAAGCTATTTGATCTTGCACTCTCTGAATTTCAGCTTGCCCCTGTCGTTGTTTTAGTTCTCCGGCTGCTATCTGTTGTCTTTGATTTTCCTGCTGTTGCCGTTGTTGTTGTTGTTGGGTAGCTATTTGCTGAGTAGCTGCTGCCTGGCGGTTGGTTTCTTCTTGCTTCTTTCTGTCAATTAGATCTTGCTTTTGTTTTTCCTCTGCAGCTTTTTCTTCGTCGGTTTTTTCAATAATAGCGCTATAACTTCTTAGCTCCAATGTCCTTATTCGGTTTTGTGCTTCGAATCCGTATTTATCGTGAACGATTTCCGGATTCTGACAGTCTTCTTTCTTTACTTTATCTGACATTCCTGTACCATCATCAGTGTCACCTCCTTTTTTTTGAAATGGTTTAAGTACTTCATCAAATTTTGTGGAGACTTCATTTCCGCATACTAAAACAGCAACAAGCTGCCCTTTAACATGCATATTTTTATTGCTCAAATTTTGAACAATGATGGCATATTGTTGACCGGTTATCATATAAAAAGGGTCATATAGTAAACGAATGTTTAAATGAGTGGATGGCTGTGTTACCGTTAGTTCAATACTTTCAATTGATTTTTGAGCAACGACCAAAACAGTTTGCAGACAGATTATTAAAACCAAAAAAGATATATATATAATTTTCATTGTTTTCATAGGTTTTATTGCATTATTTTTGCTTTAAGGTATCAACTGTAATCCCAATAGATTCAACTTCAATTTTTGGTGCATCATTCTCACCTCTTACACCCATTATTGCGGGTCGCCATTTAATTCGTATCGAACCCGGATTTTTTTCCGGGGCGTTTATGATTAATAATCTGGTTGGTCCAAACATTTCTGTCATTTTTTTCTTTTTTTCAAGGTCTTTTTTTTCATAGTCGTTCGGTATTTCTTCTACTAATATTCCGTTAGTAGAAGAGACTTTTGTCTCTTGTACTTCTGTAGAATTGTTACCAAAATCCATATCAGCACAATAAATTATGAAATTCTCATGGTCGCTGGAAGTTTTGTTCCAAACATTATAATCAGAATTTATGTCTGCTTTAATTTCCTTTTCCAATGCTTCTTTACTGGAATTGGTTGCCATACCCCACGGTTTAGCATCACCCTCTTTAAAAAAATCTACTGCCCATTTTCCACATCCACATTCTTCTTGAGATTTGAATTCTAATTCTTTATAACCACCGTTGTATTTATAAATGACTTTTACTTGTGAAAACACAAATGATGTGTTTATAAAAAGAAGTGTCGTTAGAAGAATAATTGTTTTTTTCATTTTATTATTTTTATTAATTTGTTTACATGCATATTCTTGCCTTTTGGGTTTCAGCACGTTTATTATAGTAGCTGCCATTCTCCAATATTAATTGGTATGTATCATAACAAACAGACCGCTGTAATAATATTTGGTTATATCAGTTTCACCTATGACATTTATCATGTTTTGCAAAAATTTGTCTGCCAAAACTCACATATATCCGAATAATTTGGTGATCGGTCTCATTTTGTTCGCTCTTCAACACATAAGATAAATTAATTTTTCCCCCCACTAGCTCGCGGTAGATCAAGTCGAGAATTTATTTTTGTGCCAAAAAAATCAAAGGTAAATGACATTTATGAATACCAATCTTAGACCCACTGTGATTCTAAATGTGTCGTTCCTTTGGAACTCACAATTTAACCGCACAATCCCACCCCGGAATAAATTCCCTTGCCTGCCGGCAGGCACGGCGGGGCTACAATATTAGATGTCGCGATGGAACAAGTTTTTGGATTTCGTGAACGCCGTAAGTTCGGAGCACATGCCCGCCAATATCGCTCTTGCATTCATCAAGAACCGGAGGTTCGATTCATATTGTAGCGGCGGATTTTAATCCGCCTTGATGGTGCCGGATTTAATATGGGAGAGCCGTAGGCTCGGTGAATATAAAATTAGCGTCTCCAGCCTTCCATTTTAAAAACTTTTGTCCTTAACACGAAAAGTTATTAGATTTGAACCTTCAAATTCACCATTAAAAAACAAAACAATATGAAAATTCTGGTCGTCGATGATGAGCCCATAACGCTCGATATGATTGAACAAACACTTACTAATGCAGGCTATACCGTGATAAAAGCTACCGACGGTTATCAGGCACTTGAGTCTATCGATCGCGATAACCCCGATCTCATTATCAGCGATATCATGATGCCTAATATGTCGGGACTCGGACTCTTGAGTCTTTTGAAACAGTTTTACTTCAGCAAAATCCCCGTGATTCTTGTCTCAACTCTTGATAAAGCTGAAGTCACTCTTACTGCACTCGGACTCGGTGCTGTCGATTTTATTGTGAAGCCGATTAATTTCGATGAATTGGTTCTGCGGGTGAAAAAATATTCTAAAAAAGAAAATCCGGAATAAATATATATATATTTATTTGTTCGCAGGAAGTGAAGGTTTATTTCCAAATTCTTCCTTCCACACAAACTCTCTGTCAATTAAAGAATATATTCCGGAGTCCCAGAATTTTCCCCCGTAAACATAATTTTCGCGGAAATGTGCTTCCTTCACAAATCCAACCTTCTCCAATAATTTTACAGAACCTGTGTTGGCAGGATCAATATTGGCTTCAAGCGAATGAAATTTCATATATTCAAATAAATACAAGCATAAAGCGGATAAAGCTTCCGTCATCAAACCCTTCCCCCAAAAAGCAGGCATAATGCTGTACCCAACTTCCGTGCGGTTATTCGGTTTCTGCCAATTCTGAAATCCGATATTTCCAACCATTTTCGGATCATCGTGTGTACATATCGCCCAATAAAATGCTTCACCATTCTTATAAGATTCGAGAATTCCCGAAATACGTTCCTCCATCATTTCAACAGAAGTAACCGCATCGCGACCAAGATATTTCAAAACATCTCTGTTCGACATCAACTCATAAAACGATCTTGCATCGCTCAGTTCGAACGAACGCAAACGCAAACGCGGAGTGGATATGAGAGGAAACATGGATTTATCAGACTTCAACCCTCATCCCCGACCCTTCTCCCACGGGAGAAGGGAGTCCGCCTCCCTTCTCTTTTCTCCTCCCCATTTGGGGAGGTTGGGTGGGGTGGGAAAGCTCTGCATGAAGTTCGACCATCCTCAACGCTGTCAGCGCCGCTTCTTCTCCTTTATTTCCAATAATTCCACCCGAACGATCTTGTGCCTGAGAAAGATTATTAGTGGTAAGAACCCCGAAAATAAAGGGTTTCGAGTATTTGAGTGAGAGATCTTTCAGTCCCGCGCTAACTGCCTCGCAAATGAAAGTAAAATGCTCCGTTTCTCCTTTAATTACGCAACCCAAACAAATGATCGCATCAAAATCACCCGATTCGACAAGCCATTGTGCGGCAAGCGGTAATTCAAAACTTCCTGGCGTATTTTTTACAACGATGTTTTTGGCTGGAACGCCATTCTTCTTAAGAACTGCGGTAGCTGCATCTAAAAGACTGAAAGTGATATTGCTGTTCCAGTCGGAGACAACGATTCCAAAACGTTTTTTAGCAAAAAATGTAGGGGTGGCAATCCGTTGACGTGAATCAGGAAGTTTGCCTGACATTATTTCTTCTCGGTTGCGGCTTTTGCCCGTGCAATAAATTTAGCTGCATCTTTCCCTTCCGGAGTTTCAAAATACTCCTTTTGAACCTGCTCATAAACTTCGGCGGCTTTGTCAAACTTGCCATCCTCTTCGTAGGCAGTGCCGGCTTTCATCAAATACAAAGGGGTTGTGAACTTGTTCTTTTCAGCTTTCGCAGCTTTCAGATAATAGTCAACCGCCTCTTGTTTTTTCCCTAATTCGAGACATGCATCACCCATGTCGCCAAGGGCTATCGGACCAAGGATCGGGTCAGAACGATCATATTTTTTTAAAGCTGCAAGTGCTTCTTCAAACTTCCCGGTTCTTAGATAGGAGGCGCCGAGATAAAAATTCGCGAGATTTCCGGAAGCAGTGCTGCCATATTTCTCTGCAACAGCTTTAAAACCGGGGGCTGCACTATCACCATTGATGGCTTTTGTCAAAAGAGAATCTTTGTCAAAAAGCTGTTCTGATGGAAACAATTGTGTCTGTGCTTCTAATTCTTTGGGAGCCACAACAAGCTTGTGGTAAGCAACATAACCAATCACTATGACCAAAATCACACCTACAACAGTGCTGATTTGTTTCTTATTGTTGAGTATGAAATGCTCTGTCTTACTGAATTGTTCAGTGAAAACATCAATTTTTTCGTCGTTATCTTTCTCGGCCATTACGGGTCTTAGAATTGGAAGTGCAAAAGTAAACATTATTCAATACCAATTGCAAATTTAACCATTGTTTGATTCAAAAGTATAATTGTTGACCTTTAATCCTTACAATGGTTTATGCCGATGAGTCTTTACCCATTCAACTCTGACCACTTCTCTCATCGGCATCTCTGGTTTATGCCGATGAGCCTCTTCGAGCTATGTTCATACCACTTCCCTCATCGGCATCTCCAGAGTTTTAGCTACTTTTGACTCCGATTTTCGAATCTTACATGCATATTCAATCTCTCGACCTCTACCAATTCAGGAATTTCAGACAATTACAGGTCATTTTAAGTGATCATGTTAATGCCTTCACGGGCGCAAATGGTTGCGGGAAAACCAACCTGCTCGATGCCGTGCATTATCTGTCGATGTGCAAAAGCTATTTCAACCCCGCCGATAGTCAGAACATTTCTTACGGTGAAAACTCTTTTATCATTAACGGAACTTTTATTTTGAACGACGAGGAAGAGAGAATTTCCTGCTCCGTCCGATTAAATCAACGTAAAATATTCAAAAGAAATAAGAAGGATTACGACCGTTTGAGCGATCATATCGGAATTTTCCCAACCGTCATGATCGCCCCGGCAGATCATGTTTTGGTGGAAGGTGGAAGCGAAGAAAGACGCCGGCTTCTCGATATGGTCATTTCACAGTACGATCATAATTATTTGCGCGCCGGAATTAATTATAACCGAACACTCGCTCAACGGAATGCTTTACTAAAACAATTCCAACAAACCGGAAGAAAAGATAAATCGCTGTTGCAAATTTGGGACGAACAATTAATTTCTTCGGGTAAAATTATATATGAAAGTCGCGCAGCATTTATGACTGAATATATTCCATTATTTAATTATTATTATGCGCTGATTTCAGACTCTGCCGAACAAGTTGAAATGGTATACGAAAGTCAGTTGGAAACGCATGATTTTGAACAATTACTCGATCTCGCTTTTGAAAAAGATTGTGCTTCCACCTACACTTCCACCGGTATTCACAAAGACGACTTGTTATTCCGAATCAGCGGTCACCCTGTGAAAAGATTCGGGTCACAGGGACAACAAAAAACTTTTTTAATCGCGGTGAAGTTGGCGCAGTTCGAATATATAATGAAGAAGAATAATGTCAAACCGATTTTATTGCTGGATGATATTTTTGATAAATTAGACGACCACCGGGTCGCACGGTTGCTGGGTTTGGTGAGTGCAGATAAATTCGGACAAATTCTCCTTACCGATACGAGTGCCGATCGGGTGAAAGAAATTTTTCGCAAAATAAATACACCGGTAAAAATATTTGAAGTTGATAAAATCCCTGAATCGACAGCCGCTAGTACCCCAGAATTTTAAGCATCGATTTCGCACTTTGTTCTTTGGCAAATAGTCTTGTCACAATTTCACCATTTTCATCACGATCAATGATAACATGTTTGGGGGCTGGTATCAAACAATGTTGAATTCCTCCATACCCACCAAGCGATTCCTGATAGGCACCTGTGTGAAAAAATCCTATATATAATGGTTGTTCCTTTTTTGCCATCGCCGGAAGAAACACCTGATTTACGTGCGATTCATGATTATAATAATCGTCGCTGTCGCAGGTTAATCCACCGATATTTACGCGAACATATTCTTTATTCCAGTGATTAATTGCCAATAAAATAAATTTTTGTTTAATACCCCAGGTGTCCGGTAGTGTTGTGATAAATGAACTGTCGATCATATACCAAAGCTCATTATCATTTTGCTGTTTCTGATCGATGGCATTATATAAAACGGCACCACTTTCTGCAACAGTGAAGGTTCCGAATTCGGTGAAGATATTCGGTTCTGTAACACCTGCTTCTCTGCAAGATGTTTTTATTTGTTGAATAATCTGATCAGCCATGTAATCATAATCGTAGTCGAAACCCAAAGATTTACGTACAGGGAATCCACCACCGATATCAAAGCTGTCTAGCTCGGGACAAATCTTTTTTAATTCGCAATAAATGTCAACCGCCTTTCTCAATTCACTCCAGTAATATGCATTATCACGTATGCCGGTATTGATGAAAAAATGCAACATCTTCAGTTCGAATTTATTGTTTCCTTTCATTCTTTGTTTGTAGAAATCGACAATCTTGTCGCGTCTCAATCCCAATCTCGAAGTATAGAACTCAAAATCAGGTTCTTCATCGGCAGCGATACGGATTCCGATCTTGCATTTCCCCTTTACCAACTTCTGATAAGCCTCAATTTCGAGCGCGTTGTCAAGAATCGGAATCACATTATGAAAACCCTGATTGATAAGTTGGGAAATCGATTCAGTATAGGATTTTCGTTTGAAACCATTACAAAGAACGTAGGTATCTTTCGATATTTTCTTGTTTTCGAACAGGTGTTGAATGATCGGAATATCATAAGCAGACGAGGTCTCAAGGTGGATGTTGTTTTTCAGCGCTTCCTCCATCACGAACGAAAAATGGGAGCTCTTCGTGCAGTAACAATAAGTATACGTACCTTTGTAATCGTTCTTTGCAATCGCTACATTGAAGATTCTTTTAGCTTTCTGAATCTGCGAATTGATTTTCGGGAGATAAGTGATCTTTAATGGCGTACCGTATTGCTCGATAATATCCATCAGGCAGATTCCATTAAAATAGAGGGAATCGTTCATCACTTCAAACCCTTCCTGTGGAAAGTAAAAAGTCTGTTCAATAAGGTCGTAATAGCGGTCTTTCATCGGAATAAGTCAAATGGACTGCAAAAGTATAAAAGTAATCAACCCGGATCGCAAAAAATTTCTCTATGTAACTCATTCGGAATTAGCGAACTGATCTGAAATTGTAAATTCATCCACATGAAAACAGTAAAATTTATTGAAGTAAAGTCAGAGATAGGAGCCGGAACCCGAGGTGCAAGCCTCGGTCCCGATGCTATTCGTATCGCGGCGCTCGACTACGGAAGTACCTTATACAAACAAATCGAATCGGTTGAAATACCTACACTGAACAATCTTTTATTCGATTCGACCGGCAGTAACTACGCTAAACGTATCAAAGGAAACATTAAAGTTTGTGAAAATGTAGCTGCGGAAGTCTGCGCTACGCTGAAGAAGAAAGACTTTCCTCTCGTCATAGCAGGAGACCACAGTACTTCTGCCGGAACAATCGCCGGTATCAAGATGGCGGCGCCTAAGCAAAGATTGGGAGTAATCTGGATCGATGCACACTCCGATCTTCATTCCCCCTATACCACTCCATCGGGTAATCTTCATGGCATGCCGATCGCTGCCTCTTTGGGTGAAGATAATTTGGGAAATAAAATGAATAAACCCGATAAAGAAACTGTCGATCTCTGGACAAAGTTCAAAAGGATGGGAAATATCTCCCCGAAGTTCACCTATCGCGATATCGTCTTTATTGCTTTGCGAGACGTAGAACCGGAAGAATCAGGTCTTCTCAAAAAACATAAAGTAAAAATATTTACTGCCTCAGAAGTAAGAAGAAATGGTGTCGAGAAAATTGCCCGCGATGCTCTATCACATCTTAATGCATGTACTCAGATTTATGTTTCTTTTGATGTCGATTCCATGGACTCATCCATTTCAAAAGGCACAGGAACACCCGTCAGGAACGGAATTACAGAGAAAGAAGCCGGCAGTCTTTGTGTACGGTTGATTCAGAATGAGAAAGTAGTCTGTTTCGAAATTGCAGAAGTAAATCCAACACTCGATAAAGAAAATCTG
>JAHEYM010000499.1 GCA_023251595.1 Bacteroidota bacterium | reverse complement strand
CATCAACAGCATCCTTTCCGGCGACTATAATGTGAATATTAATGCAACCGGCTATAAACCTTTAACTGAACAAAATGTTCATGTTGCACCGGGTCGTCAGGTGGGAAGGAATTATCAGCTCAATGCTGCTTAGTTCGATACTCCACCAATACCCCTCCCTATTTGGGGAGGGGCAGGGGTGGGGCGAAAACTTTACTATATCTCTTTACAAATTATAATATTATAATCTCATGTTCTTCACTTGCAAAAACTCTATATTTGTGGCACCCTCTGTATGTTGTCTGACATATTAAAGCAAAATCAAAAATCATTAAACATTAATACATCCGAATAATATGGAAACAGAAACAGGGAATACCAGCGAAAAGATCGCGAAATTTTTAAAATTGGATATTGCAAAGGTTATCTTTATTCTTTCATTGACTTTGGTAATCGTTATTGTATTTAAAATTACCAATAATTTTGTCGAACAGAAAGCCAGGACATTTACTGAGCCTTTGCTCAGAAATGATAGTCTGATGAGTAAGGAAATAGCACAAAAGATTGAAAAGGCTGCTTTTTTCGAGAAACTTCACCTGCAATATCAACTGCTTAATAATCTTAAAGAACAGAATATGGAAGCTTTTGTTCTATACTTCAAAAACTATTATTCATTCACCACTTTTGCAACTGTATTTACGATATTCACATCAATATTAACAGTTCTTATGGCGAAGATAGGTTGGGATAACCTCAAGGAAAATCCTTATCAGAAATTATCATTGGTTTATTGTGCAATCGTCGCTACCCTTTTTATCACATTTTCTGAGGTCTATAACAACAAAGAAAATTATACAAATAATATGAAGGCTTTTTTAAGATATGAAAAACTTCAATATGATATTTATTCTTTTATCGAGACACAGAGTTTTGACACCGGCTATACGAATGCCAGAGAGAGTTGGAAAGAAGCACGCAAAGAATCGATCAGACACAAAACGGATTCCGTATTTGTAAGTATCAATAGTCAGATAGAAGACTCCCGTGCTTTCTTTATTGATATCAGTTCCGATAAAATACCGACGGGCACAACTAAGTTTCCAATTGCGGTAGATAAAGTGGATACGTTATAATCTGCATCTGTCCGATTAATATTCCCAGATATCATGTTCGTAGTCAATCATTTTATTTTTGATTGACTCAGCTTCGAGTAGCGCATCCATCCCGATTTTATATTCAGATATATGACGGTCGTATACATTTGATTCCTTTATTATATAACTGTTGAATTTTCTTTTGAAAAATATATCGTCCCACGATCGTCTTTCGGCATCGTTGGCGGTGTTGAAGACTTCCGCATTCGCAAAGGTTTGTCTCGCTTCGGGAAAATAAATCCAGAATAATTTCTTCTTTTCACCGGGTTTTAAATCACCGGCATCGTCGCGCACGAAGGAAATCGGACAAATTCCGATAATCCTCACCTTCATCTCGGAGCGTTGTTTATCGAAATACCAATCTTCTTTTAATTCATAGGCGAAGACATCGTCTCTTTTTAATTCACCTTTCAAATAGGGTTTTGGAATCTCATAAGGTGGATCGGGAATTTTGATCATTTTGGTATCCATTCTCCCCGCAATCATTGTTTCTATTTCCTGACGGGTGTATGGTTTCGCAAATTCGTCTTGCAACAGTTCGTCCGCATCGTACGCGGTGAGTCCGCCTTCTTTTATTCCATGAAGAATTATATCAAGTAAATTCTCACGATCGTTTGTCGATTCCGATTTTGGCCATTTAAAGACAAGATTTATTTTCTCATTAATATCGATGATTCTCCATATTCTTTTCGACCACATTACATCGGCTTCGCGGAGGTAAGGGTAGGGGATGGCTTTTCTGTCCTGAATTATTTTGGGAGGTTTGGGAATAGGTGGAGTTGGAGGGAGTTGTCTTGCAGGAGGATTCAGTGCGCTCCCGTTCGTATCCGGCAGGTTAGGATTCTGTGCTGGAAGAATTGTGAAAACAAGAAATAAAGAAATCGTAATACAGATGGTTTTTTGCATGACATCGGGTCATTATCGTTAAAGATGAAAAGATAAATAATTCTGTTGCGAATTATTTACAGCTCAATAACGCAAAGAGACTGGTCGAAAAGTAAATGATGTGTAGAGTGGAAAAAGGAGTTGGTCTATTTTAATAGAAAGGTTTGGAGATAACAGCACACACCCCTTTGTCCTGTCTTCCTCGCTGGGACACCACCATCGAAAAATTGAATAATTTAAACAGCCCGGTATGGCCCTCATTTTTGATCAATAACTTTGTGTGTTTCGTGTTTGATGAGGTTTGCCTCACGCCTCAAACCTTATTACCTTAGTAACACGGGATTTTGCTTACCAAACCATCAACCTTATTACCTTATTCCCA
>JAHEYM010000141.1 GCA_023251595.1 Bacteroidota bacterium | reverse complement strand
ATGGATAAGGCTATTGGAGAATATGTCACTTTTGTTGATTCCGATGATTATTATTATCCCTGGTATCTCTCACATGCCTATCAAAGTATTCATGAATTTGAATACCCGAAATTTCTTCACCTCGCCTACGAAATGGTGAGTCAAAATAAAAAAACAAGACCGAAATTCGATTTTCTGAAAAATGATGATATATCTATTTTTATAAAAGGCAATCCATTAAGTTGTATGGGAGTGTTCATCAAACGATCTATCACCAAAGAATTCCGGTTTAATGAAGATATTGATCTTTCCGGTTCTGAAGATTGGGAACTCTGGATACGCATTGCGGCACATTACGGTATCAAAACCGACAACCGTATTTCAGGCGCGGTAAATGCACATTCGGAGCGGAGTGTATTGAATTTCGATGAACAGAAATTATTGAAGCGAAAACTCCTATCTCTTCAATATGCTTTTCAGGATGAGAAAATGCGTTCCATCTTTTCCAAAAATTACAGACAGGTTGAATCGTATTGTGATAGTTATATCGCATTGCACCTTGTTCTTTCAAGAAAAATAAGACAGAGTATAAAATATTTATTACAGGCGGTGAGAAACAATCTGGAAATTCTTTTTACCCGGCGATTTCTTGCTATTGTTAAACATTCATTCCTTTTTATATTTAAATAAATTTCGATGAAATGTGCGGAATAAGCGGATTCTATTCTCCTGATAAACTTTTCAGTTCTGATCAATTGAAAACGATGACGGATATTCTTGCACACCGCGGACCCGATGCAGAGGGATATTTTTATGAGGGGATAATAGGTATGGGACATCGTCGTCTATCGATCATTGACCTCTCCGACCGTGCCAACCAGCCAATGTTTTCACATAACGGGCGATATGTGATTGTGTATAATGGTGAAGTATATAATTTTCAGGAAATCGCAACAGTGCTCAAAGGTACCATCCCGCTGCAACCCACGCTCGACTTCAACACATCGAGCGATACAGAAGTTATTCTGGAATCTTTTGTTCAGCAAGGGGTTGATTTTGTTCATCAGTTGAATGGTATGTTTGCCATTGCAATTTATGATAAACAAGAGGAAGTCTTGCACCTTTTCCGTGACCGGATGGGGATTAAACCAATATATTATTATTGGGATGGGAAGAATTTTGCATTCGCCTCCGAACTGAAATCATTGAGTTCACTCGAACAGATTCCAACAGAGATTAACCGAACGGCAATCCGTGATTTTCTTCAATTTGGATTTATTCCTGCTCCTCTTTCCATTTATAAATCTATTTTTAAAATGGAATCAGCCTGCTATATCCGCGTTTCAAGAGAAGGAATGGAACAAAAAAAGTATTGGACAATCAATTCAAAACTCACTAAAAATATAATAAAAAATAAGGAACAGGCACTCGTAAAATTATCGGATTTATTGATGAGTTCTGTTCAATACCAATTAAAAAGCGATGTGCCTTTCGGCGTATTTCTTAGCGGTGGAATTGACAGTAGTCTGGTTACTGCGCATGCTGTGCATCTTTCGGGTGTGAAGGTCAATACTTTTTCGATCGGTTTTGAGGAGAACGCTTATAATGAAAGTGAATATGCAAAAGCAATTGCAAAATATCTTGGAACGGAACACCATGAGTTTATTGTCTCTTACCGCGATGCAATTAATCTCGTAGATAAGATGTTCGATGTATACAGCGAGCCCTTCGCTGATTCATCTGCCATTCCGACGATGTTGGTCTCAAAACTCGCTAAGCAATTTGTGACTGTGACACTGACTGGCGAAGGTGGAGATGAATTATTTTTTGGATATGGAACCTATCGTTGGGCAAAAAGGCTTAACAATCCGGTTTTGCATGCACTCAGAAAACCTCTTGCAAATGTGCTTTCGAAATTGCCTTCCCGCTATAAACGCGTTTCGCATTTATTTCATAATGTAAATCCGCAAAATCTTCGAAGTCATATTTTTTCGCAGGAACAATATTGTTTTTCGGACTCGGAATTGCAAACTTTGCTTCACACCAAGTATCAGCTTCCGTCGTCAATTGATGAATCAATGCTCTTTAAAAATATCATGAAAATTGCGGAAATAAATTCTCCCGGACTTCAGACGGATACACGCGACCGGGTTCTTACCCCTATGGAAATTCAGGCCATTTTCGATATGCACTACTATTTGCAGGATGATCTGCTAACGAAAGTCGATCGTGCAAGTATGCAGTTCTCTCTCGAAACAAGGGTTCCTTATCTCGATCACAGGATTGTGGAATTCGCTTTGAATGTTTCGCCTCAACTAAAATTTAAAGATGGCATTTCAAAATATATTTTGAAAGAAGTTTTATATCAATATATTCCGGCTACCTATTTCGACCGACCCAAACAGGGATTTGCTATTCCACTGAGTAATTGGTTGAATAAAGAATTGGGTTGGCTTATCACAGATTATCTCTCCCGCACTGTTGTTGAGAAGTATGAGGTCGTTAAATATTCAGAAGTCGATGCGCTTATTAAAGCATTTCGTGCAGGAAATCATTATCTCTACAATCGTTTGTGGTTATTGATTGTCCTACATAAGTGGTTGATGAAAAATGAACCGTAAAACCAATTAACAATTAACAATTAACAATTAACAATTAACAATTAACAATTAACAATTAACAATTAGGGGTGGTTGGTGAAAAAAAAAAGAATATTATTTCTTTCTTATGATGGGCTCACTGATCAGTTGGGGCAATCGCAGATTATTCCCTACTTGTCGGGATTAGTGAAAAAAGGGTTTACTATTACGATTATTTCCTGTGAAAAAAATGATCCATTCATACGAAATGGAAATGAAATTAAATTAATTCTTGAGAATGCCAACATCTTTTGGAATCCACTGATCTACCATAAATCACCTTCGGTTTTTTCTACTATATATGATGTTTCGCAAATGAAAAAAGCTGCAATCCGGCTTCACCAAATCCAACCTTTCGATATTGTACATTGCAGAAGTTATATCACGGCACTTGTCGGACTTCACTTCAAACGAAAAAAGAATATTCCATTTATTTTTGACATGAGAGGATTTTGGGCGGATGAAAGAATTGAAGGTAAGATATGGAGTTTGAAGAATCCGGTTCATCGAATTGTATATAAATATTTCAAGAAAAAAGAAAAAGAGTTTCTGAATGAGTCGGATGCAATTGTGAGTTTAACCGATTCAGCAAAAAAAACTATTCTGACCTGGAATTTACCGCAGGTTGATTCCAATAAAATTCACGTGATACCTTGTTGTGCAGATCTCGGATTATTTAATTTCGAAAATACTTCACCGGAAAGATTAAACACTTTAAGAACCGAAACCAGCATCCCGGAAGACTCCTATTCCATTTCATATTTGGGAGCCATCGGTACTTGGTACATGCTTGAAGAAATGTTGAGATTTTATGCGCGACTGAGAAACAAATATGTATCTTCAAAATTTCTGATTATCACCGGCGAAAAGCCCGATCTTATTTTTAATACCGCCAATAAATTAAATATTTCAACAGATGGAATTATTATCCGTAAAGCAGAGCGAACAGATGTACCTATATACTTATCGCTTTGTTCATTCTCGGTTTTTTTCATCAAACCCGTATTCTCTAAAACTGCTTCCAGTCCTACAAAATTAGGAGAAATTCTTGGAATGGGAATTCCTGTAATTTGCAATTCCGGTATCGGAGATGTCGACTCGCAAATCCGTAATTCCAATGCAGGAATTGTAGTTGATGATTTCTCAACCGAAAGTTTTGATCAGGTTATCAATCAATTGACAACATTAATTAAATCTGACAGAAACATAATTCGCAAAATAGCAATTGAAAATTATTCACTCGAGGGGGGGATCGTTAAATATGAAGAAATCTACATCTTAGCGAGTGTTTTCACAACCACAGCATCTTTATAATTAAATACAACAACATAAAATCCATTCCGGATATCAGTCACATCATTTTCAATCAGATTATATCCTTGTTTCAATTCACCATCGTATAAATATTTCACGATGCGACCGCGTGCGTCGAAAAGTGAAATTTTTATATTTCCCGCGAACGGTACAATCAATCCCATCGCTAAATTATTGCCGGCAGGATTTGGATATAAATCGAAAACAAAATAATTCTCAACCATTGCCTCACATTGACGGTCATTTAACGGATTATCATCGGGCGAGATACCATTTGGATTTTTTGCCGTCACACATAAAAACTGCGGGGGATTAACCGGTGTTATATTAAATGCACTATGGAAGTGATATGATAAAGTATCGAATTGATAGAGGGTATCATTTAAATGTTCGGTAATACTATTACCATCCAGATTCGCGATCAGATCAAAACCACGAATCACCCGCTGACCTCTGTTTTTCACTCTTGCCGAAGCGTAAGCTATATCTCCCAAATTCTCAAGATGAACAGTATCAACAGAAATATCTAAATCCGGCACACCCAGACAAACCAGCGAAGTAGTTGTATCGGAACACTCTGCAGAATTATATACAATTTGTGTCACGACAACACAATGTGTGTCTCCGATAAATGTTTGATACTCGTGCGTTGGATTTTGCAAAGTACTGTAAGTACTGTCACCGAAATCCCAGAAATACAAATCGCTGCCGGATGAAGTATCTGTAAAAATAACAGGAAGTGTGGAGAAACCGGTCTGAGGATCAAAGCTGAAACCCGCCACAGGACCGGGAATAACTGTTACAGATTTTGTGATTGAACTGATACACGGTCCCGAAGATTGAACAACCAATGTAACAGGATAAATTCCCGTGTCGGGGAAATTAAATATCGGATTCGGAACAAAATCATTTCCCAATCCGGCAAAATCCCACGCCCATGAATTGATCAGACCGATCGAAACAAAACTAGAATCTAAAAATTTACTGCCCGAATTCACACATAACATACTGTCGAAGAAATTAGCCACGGGATTGGGATGAACAGTAATTGAATTCGTAATCGAAGCAACACAACCGCTCATCGCAGTATCGATCAAAGTCACATTATATGTTCCTGCAGATATATACGTATGAAAAGGATCCTCCTGTTTGGATGTTGAGTTCGGTCCATCACCAAAATCCCAAGTCCAGATGAGGTTACAAGGTGGATTAGCGCAGGAGAAATCAGTGAACTGAATGACCTGTCCCTCGCATGCAGTGGAATAGGTAAAGTTAGGCGTCGGACCCTGATCAATTGTTAACTGTATATTTATCGATGCAGTGCAATTATGATTGGAAGTTACTGTAAATATTATATTATAATTTCCACTTGTGAGATACATGTGAATGGGATTCTGATCTGTGTTGATGGCTGAACCATCACCAAAATTCCAACTCCACGCAACTGGGATTCCTCCAATTATAGTACTGTTATCCGTAAATTGAATTAATGACCCGCTACATGTTTGAGTAGTAAAAAAATCAGGTTGTGGAAGCGGATAAATGAAAACTGTTTGCGACGACGTGCCAACACAACCACTGTCCGTTCTAACCGTGAGAGTGATGGTTTGTATTCCATCACTTGTATATATATGATTCGCTGTTGCAAAAGTATCAGCAACCGTATTAGACCCATCACCAAAATCCCATTGCCAATGTGTAATAGTTCCCGTGCCGGGAGATGGAGTGGATTGATCCATAAATATAATAAAATTCCCAACACATTCATCATTTCCTGTGAAAGAAACAGATGGTCCTTGTCGTACAATAAGTTGCTGAGTTCCAGTACTAGGACAATCGGTACCTACTGTGTCTGTCAACGATATAAAATAAGTTCCCGGTGACGGAAATGTAAACGTCGGACTTGCGAGGTTGGAAGTAACCGTAGGGGTTACTCCAAAATCCCATAACCATCCATGGGGAGAACCGGGCGTGAGATCTGTAAATGTGACAGGTGTTGCATCACAGAGCGTCGTAGGTATCCAAGAAAAATTAATTATCGGAACATTTACAATCTGAACCGGGACAGTGGCTGTTGCTGTGCATCCATTCGACGCTAATGTAACTGTCAATACAACATTATATGTATTTGCCGATGCGTATGTATGCGTGGTATTTGCACCAATTGCGGTTCCTGCATCTCCAAAATTCCATGCATAAGAATACGTTCCTGGAGTGGTGTCGGGAATGCTGGTGAAATTCGTTACATTTCCTACACAGGAATGTAAAGTTGTGAAAGCAGCATTTGGTTGTCTTGCATAATGAATCTGATATGTATTTGTTTTGGTACAACCATTGGAGACCGCAGTAAGAGTCACATTATAGTTGCCATCATTGGCATAATGATGAGCCGGGCTCATTGAATTATCAAATGGAGACCCATCACCAAAATTCCAAGACCAGGTAACGGGAGCATTCAGGGGATTCGAAGATGTATTTGTAAAAACTCTCGGGTCAGGTCCACAATGATCTATAAAAGTAAAATCCGGATTGACGCCTGAGATAGTCACAACTGTTGTATATACATTTGTTTGAGGAGGCACACTTGCATCTGTAACCGACATGGTTACGGTATAGGTTCCCGGGGTTGTATATATATGTGTGGGAGAAGCCGCGTGGTCAACAGGTGTGGCATCACCGAAATTATATGTATATGTAAAGGGAGAATTTCCACCGCAGGAATTATTTCCGAAAGTTATCGGACTGCCATAACAACTCGGTATTGGTGAAAGATTAAAGTTCGCGACTAAATTAGTGGATATCAGTAAATCGTGGATAATACTAAAGCAATTTCCATTTGCATCAATTCCTGTGAGTTCAATTGGATGACTGCCAAGTGCTCCGTAACTCACGCTCGGATTTGTAGCTGTCGAAGAAACCGGATTCGAGCCACAGGTGTTGGGGAAATCGAGTACATAGAGATGCGGATCAACTGGTGAATTAGAACCTTTCTGACTAAAAAAAACTTTGTCTTCACCATTATAACTTACAATCTGAAGATTCTCAAGAGTTACCGTTGCGGGTATCGGCATAATGGCACTATCGACAGGAAAATTATTCGGGATAGGAAGTGTGATATTTGTTCCGGGAAAAACATACTTAATCACCCTCTCGCCGTTTCCACCATTACTTGTCGTGAAGATGTATGTACTATCAGCAGTTACTTCGATATCGGCTCCCCATGATTGACAAACCAGATTACAACCGCCATTGAACCATCCCACATCGGGAATAGCGGTAGCGCTATTATGAAGAATAAATGGATACATATCGCCCTGACCACCGTCTCTTTGACCCATGATTCCATAGTATGAATCGCAATATTTAGTCATACCAAATCCCTGTAAACCGGGTGTACCGGGAAATGTATATATAGGGTTAGAAACCCAATTTGCAGAAGGATTTCCCATTGAGTTCCCCAAATCAATTCTGAATAATTTCCCGCAAGCGTCACATACAGTGAATGCATAAAAATTTCCTCCTTCTTCTGTCAGATACATTCCGGTAGCACCCGAAAGCGACATATTGGCGTAGTCGAATGTTACATTGCTTAAATCCGATAACGTTGCACCTATATTTGCAATGAATAATCTTGGGCCATCATCAACAATCGCTGCATACCAAATACCATTATCCTGAATAAAATCAATTCCATAAGGGCCCTGCGAAGCCGGCGGCATTGCAAACATTCCTCCAAGTGTGGGAGTGTTGTCAAGACTATTTCCAAAATCGAAACGTCTGACATTGTTTAGACTGAAATTGCAGACGAAGGCGTAGAAATTTGTACCTTCGCGGACAACCCTAAACCTGTATGGCATAGCGATAGAACTCCACAAAGTCCCATTCGTTGGCGTTAAATCCCGGCAAGTGGGTGTTCTACTTAGATCGTCGGGACAAAAATCCCAACTATAAGATACCGCACCGGTCGTAGTGTTGGTTAATGGTGACGGATTGCTGGCACAAGCACTCGAAAGCGTTGTGAAATCCGTAACAGGGCACTGGGCGGCAGCACTGAGAGATATAAATACGAATAGACTTAGAACGTAAATTTGCTTCATGAAATCGTTAGTATTCGCTACCAAAAATAGATATAAAACAAGCGAAATACGTTCACTTGCAGGATTAAGTTTCAACATTCTGGACTTAACAGATTTTGACATCGTTGAAGATCTGCCCGAATCGCATGAAACCTTAGAGGAGAATGCATTAGAGAAGGCGCAATATGTTCATAAAATTACTGCTATGAACGGTTTCGCCGATGATTCGGGGCTCGAAATCGATGCTCTGGGCGGCAGACCCGGCGTTTATTCAGCACGTTATTCAGGTCCCGGAAACGACAGCACAGCGAACATCGCAAAGGTGCTGGAAGAATTAGAGCATAAGCAAAATCGGAAAGCACGTTTCAGAACAGTGATCGCTTTGATTTTAGACGGAAAATCATTCCTTTTTGAAGGAGCGGTGGAAGGAACAATTTTACTGAAACCTCGTGGCAGAGACGGTTTTGGCTATGATCCTGTATTTCAGCCGATAGGGCATTCGCAGACTTTTGCCGAAATGTCGTTAAGCGATAAGAACAAGATTTCTCATCGGGCAATCGCTTTCAGAAAAATGGTTCAATTTCTGAAAAAACGGATTGGTTGAAATTATGATGATCGGATTCCTAATTTTGCATCGATGAAAATAAGGGTTGGAATTTTTTTCGGTGGAATATCGCGCGAACGTGAAATTTCTTTTGCCGGTGGCAGAACTGTATATGATAATATAGACAAATCGATTTTTGAACCCGTTCCGATTTTCGTCGATAGCTGGGGTAATTTTATTTTGTTAAATTGGGAACATATATATAAAGGAAGTATCCGTGATTTTTTTCCCCCGTCACAAATGATTCCGAAATCTCCCAACGGGTTTCAGTCGTATGTCGAAAATCTTGGAGAAATTTCGGAAGACAGAAAAGAACTCCTCACCCAACATATAGGAAAAAAAATAAAATC
>JAHEYM010000140.1 GCA_023251595.1 Bacteroidota bacterium | reverse complement strand
GACTTCCACCCTCTGGAATTTATTTTCCTGCTGATTTTGGTATATGAAAATTCATTTTGTATTTTTGAAATTTTCTGATACCTTGTCAGCAGGTGCGTGCTGCTCATGCAGGGCGCACACAAACAGATTGCTTCGGTCGTTCCTCCCTCGCAATGATCACCATTGCAGACGTAAGAAGGAATTGTGCTTGTACAAACAGATTGCTTCGGTCGTTCCTCCCTCGCAATGACGGCGTCACATGTGAATTGGTTAGGAAAAAATGAGCCTGCAAATTTCACCGATGTGAAATTTGCAGGCTCATTTTTTCCTTCTCTATGCGTGCGATTCCGTCATTGCGAGGGAGCTGATTCTTCCTGCATTAAATAACAGCACAACACCAAGCGACCGAAGCAATCTCACCTGATCCAGCACGATCCAAAAACTCACCTTAAGAAGCAATCTGTTTGTTTATCGAACGGTATCCGTGTTCTATTTCCCAAAAATCAAAATCAACACACCAATTGAAACCAGATACCCGGAGACGCTCCCGATCAGTGCATTTTTAATTCTCTTTTTTCTCGCTTGGGTTGAATACCCATTTATATAAGGTTCGGAATCAAGAATGGTTTGATCAGGCAAATTTTGTTTAGCCATGTTCGTTTTAAAAAGTACAACTGAACCGGAATATAACATCGGGAGAGTTGAGCCATATATGGCAAAGAAAGCACCCCCGCTCCCGACCGCCACTCCTCCAATTGTTGTGAGAGGTGAACGAAAATGTTCCCTCGCATCAATTTCTCCCTGAACATACATCCTCATTTCAGCTTTATTGTACTCTTCATTCTCCATGCTGTCGGGCTCATAAACAACTTTTTCCTTACCGGTTTCAAATGTAACAGAAAAAACTTTTCTTTTTTCGAAGACCCTTCGTTTCATGGAGGTACTTCCAAATTTTTGGAAAGTAACCGTCGAATCATTTATTGAAGCAGATTTTACCTCCAATACTTTTCCAGTTAGAAGTGTTACTCTATCCTGCCCGGATACATCAGACGGAGAAACAGAAAGAGATAGAGATAGAAAAAAGAAAAGAACTGAATATAAATATTGTCGAAGCATAACATGAAATCTATCCCACAAAGCTAATGAATTCATTACAATGAAATGGAGATTCATTACCTTTGTGCGACCCTGAAATTAACGGATAGAAAGAGAAGCTATGTCAGAATTTACTTTTGCCGACCGCCATATCGGACCCGGCACCAACGAAATCGCTTCAATGCTTGAGAGCATCGGCGCAAAAAATCTCGAATCACTTATCGAACAAACTATTCCGGATTCAATCCGCGCAAAAGAACCGCTTAAACTTCCGGCTGCACTTTCTGAGTTCGAATTTCTGAAAGAATTACGCAGTAAAGCCGTTCAAAATAAACTCTACAAATCATATATCGGTGCAGGTTATTACGACACGATTACTCCAGGTGTGATTCTGCGAAATATTTTTGAGAATCCGGGTTGGTACACTGCTTATACACCTTATCAGGCGGAGATTGCACAAGGCAGACTCGAAGCATTACTGAATTTCCAGACTATGATTGTCGATCTCACCGGAATGGAAATCGCCAACGCCTCGCTGCTCGATGAAGCTACTGCAGTGGGTGAAGCAATACTTATGATGCATGCCGCAGCAAATAAAGACGGAAAAAATTCCAGGAATAAATGTTTCGTTTCGTCATCTTGTTTTGTCCAAACGATCGATGTGCTTAAAACCCGCACTGAGCCTCTGAATATTGAACTTGTTATTGGTAATCATCGCGAAATTATATTAGATGAGTCTTTTTGCGGTGCCGTTCTTCAATATCCGGACGCCGAAGGTTGGATAACCGATTATGCCGAATTCGTAAATTCTGCGCACGAAAGATCAGTTTATGTCACGGTCGCAACCGACCTGATGAGTCTCACACTTTTAAAACCACCCGGTGAATGGGGTGCCGATATCGTTGCCGGAAATTCTCAACGTTTTGGTGTTCCCCTTGGCTACGGCGGTCCACACGCTGCTTTTCTTTCCACAAAAGAACATTTCAAACGCCTCATACCGGGTCGGATTATAGGGGTTTCGGTCGATTCAAACGGTCATCGTGCTTTGAGAATGGCATTGCAGACTCGCGAACAACATATCCGTCGTGATAAAGCAACATCAAATATTTGTACGGCACAGGTACTGCTTTCGGTAATGGCTGCCATGTACGCGGTTTATCATGGACCCAAGGGATTGAAAGGAATCGCAACACGAATTCATCGCAATGCCGTGAAACTGGCGAATGCAATCAATCAACTCGGAATTTCGATGGTTCATCATTCCTATTTCGACACGATTAAAATAGAAACAGACACAGAAACTTCAAACAAAATAAGAAAAGCTGGACTTGCAGCAGGAATTAATTTTGGTTTTTCGAAAGATCAATCGATTCTCATTTCTATCGATGAAACGACTTCAGATTCAGATATTCAAAACATTATTTCGGTTTTCGAAAAGATTCTGAATCCTGAACTTCAAACAGAAAAAATGAACATCCCGGATGACAGCAGAATTCCTGATGTCCTCGCGAGGAAATCGCCCTTCATGACACATCCTGTCTTTAATACACATCATTCTGAGACAGAAATGTTGCGATATATAAAATCGCTGGAGGCAAAAGATCTTGCGCTCAATCATAGCATGATACCGTTGGGTTCGTGCACCATGAAACTGAACGCGACTTCTGAAATGATTCCGGTTACCTGGACTGAGTTTTCTTCGCTCCACCCGTTTGTTCCGAAAGATCAGGCGAAGGGTTATCTTGAGATTTTCAAGGAACTTGAAAGTTTTCTCTGCGAAATTACGGGCTTCGATGCTGTTTCTCTTCAACCAAATTCGGGCGCTCAGGGTGAGTATGCCGGATTATTAGTTATCCGCGCCTTTCATAAAAATGCAGGTAATTCGCATCGCGATGTCGTTTTAATTCCGTCTTCTGCACATGGCACCAATCCCGCATCGGCTGTGATGGCTGGTTTGAAAGTGGTTGTGGTGAAGTGTGATGAAAAAGGGAATATCGATGTCGGCGACATGCGGGCAAAAGCGAGTACACATCGGGAGAATCTTGCAGCGTTGATGGTGACTTATCCCTCTACCCACGGCGTTTTCGAAGAATCGATAAAAGAAATTACGCAGATTATTCATGAGTGTGGCGGACAAGTTTACATGGACGGTGCGAATATGAATGCGCAAGTCGGACTTACAAAACCTGCGCTTATCGGTGCCGATGTTTGTCATATAAATCTTCACAAAACTTTTGCAATTCCGCATGGTGGTGGTGGTCCCGGTATGGGTCCGATCGCGGTTGCGGCTCATCTCGCTCCGTTTCTGCCTTCTCATACGGTGGTTGTTCCGGGTGAAGTTTCCCAAAATCATAGTATTCACGCGGTTTCTGCAGCACCTTGGGGTTCAGCGAGCATCCTTTTAATTTCGTATGCTTACATGAAAATGTTGGGTGGTGAAGGGGTGACTCAGTCCACAAGAATCGCGATCCTCAACGCAAATTATCTGAAATCCAGACTCGAAAAATATTATCCGGTTCTTTACCAGGGAACGCACAACCGTGTTGCGCATGAGATGATTCTCGATTGCAGACACTTCAAACAAAACACAGGAATTGAAGTGGCAGATATCGCCAAGAGACTGATGGACTATGGCTATCACGCACCAACAGTTTCCTTTCCTGTTGCAGGAACTTTAATGATTGAACCAACCGAAAGCGAATCGAAAGAAGAGCTCGATCGTTTTTGCGAAGCGCTCATTTCTATCCGTCATGAAATTGATGAAATTGAATCGGGAAAACAAGATCGTAGCGATAATGTGCTGAAAAACGCACCACATACTGCATCCGAAGCCACATCAGACAATTGGAAACACTCCTATTCACGACAGAAAGCAGTGTATCCGGCAGAATGGCTCCGGAAAAATAAATTCTGGGTTCCGGTGGGTCGTATTGACGATGCCTTTGGTGACAGAAATTTTATGTGTACTTGTCCGCCGATTGAAAATTTCGAGGAAGTAGTCAGTAGTCAGTAGTCAGTAGTCAGTAGTTGGTATGTGGTATGTGGTAGTCGGTGGTCAATAGTTGGATTGAAGGGTCGGCGAATGCGGATTGTCTGAAACCTTTACAAAAAGATTTTTTTGGATTATTCCGTCTTGGTATTTATCTTTGCACTACATTTACATATAGATTGTTGCAGGTCTATCTGCACGAGTTGATATATAAACAAAGGTAAAATAAAGAGAGCCGTCCTGATGTAGCTGATGGCTCTTATTTTTTTAATAATTAATTTTCAATAAATTTCGTACGTTAAAAACCAAATTCATTTCCGAACTTTTTAAATTTGCTTTGTTTCCTGGTTCAATAAAGGTATTTAAACTATATATATTTTTCCTTAATTAAAAATTCTCGTGCTTTTACAATTTGAATTCCATTATATTTTTTTAGATTGAGAAGATGAGGGTCACCTGAAATAATGTAATGAGCATTCCCGTCGACAGCGCAATTCAAAAAAATATTATCCGTAGGATCTTCTTTTATAACGGTAAGCGATGAATGAACTTTTACAAATAATCCGGTCGTTCTATATTCATTTGCGATAGGCAGAATTTCAGCTGGTATTAGACCGAATTTGTTATACGATAGTACCCTAATGAGTTCCTTTTCTATATCCTTACTGTAAAGTAGAATTAATTTCTGATTTTTCGCGAGATCATAAACCGTACGTGGAATACCATTCCAAAAAAATGCAGAAATGGAAATATTCGTGTCAAGTACAACTCTTTTCATTTAACTTTTCGGGAGGCATGTATTATTTTTGCCAACCCTGACTCGGTGAGACGTGGAATTTTTTTTTCTTTAGCAATGCTTTCACAATACTCATATATTCCCTCCTTACCCATTGGTATCAGAATGATTTCATAAACTTCACCAACTTTATTTGAAAATTCCTTTGGAAGTGCAATTGATCCGTTCGGAAGAACCTTGCTTATTATTCTTGTTGCTTGCATATCAGAACCTTTATTGCAAAGATAGGCAATTTGACTCACTTTTTTAATTGCTTTCGCATTCTTCTTATTATTCTCATACCTTTGTATTGTTGAGTAATTCAGTATTGAACAGGCAAGCTTGGAATGCCTGAACTCGTATCAACGCGCTGTCGTAAACCATAATTTCTACCGAAAATGAAAAAAATTATCTCCTTCGTTTGCTTCTGTCTTGGAACGAGAATCCTCTTCGCTCAAACTCCCGACACCCTTATCCTCCACTTCGCCGGTGCAACGCCCGACAGTATTCAGTCTGACGATTGTCAAACTGCCGGCGGACCAAAAGGATGGGTTGCCGGAAATAATTGTTATCGCGATATCGGAAAAATGCAATTGTTCGACAGTACGTATGGTGTGGCAGCAGACAGAATGGTTACGGGACTTCTGTTCTGGTTCGCACACACCGAAGATCTGATCGACACACTTGGGAATGATACGCTGAAATTTATTGCGACAATTTGGTCAGATAGCTCCGGTGCCCCCGGTGCTGTACTCGGAACCGACACCCTAACCTCTTTCGACATTCAGGTCGACACTCCAACAATGATCAATTCTATTCTACGATTCAATGCGCAAGCACATTTTTCTCCCGGAATAGATGTTCGTGCAAGCAGAAGATTCTGGGCAGGAATCACCTTCTCAAATCTTCCCGGCGATACAATCGGATTGATTACATCCAGTGATACAATCTTAGACGGCATAGGCGTTTCGGGCGATTTTCCGGATGCACGAACGCATACTTACGAGCAATGGTCAGACGGCTCGTACTTTCCTTTCAATGATGGCACAACCGATAGTTGGCAATTAGATGTGGCTCTAGGGATTTTTCCAATACTCGAATTCTATGACGGAATTGCTGAGAATGAGATGAATAAGGAAATCTTGCTTCACCAGAACCAACCAAACCCATGTCATAATAGAACTGAAATCGGTTTCTCGCTGACACATTCCACTCAGGCGAAACTGCTCGTTTATGATATAACAGGTCGTCCTGTTTTGAATAAGGATCTGCAGTCGGTCTCATCAGGTGAGCACCGGTTTAGTTTGGATGTATCTTCGCTTGAATCAGGTACTTACTTTTACGAGATCAATACAGGTAAATATTCTCCACGGAAAAAGATGATAATAATCAGGTAAATTTTTATCATTCTTTTTGATATTATCTCAACAATGCCGTAATATTGCATAATCATTGTTGCATTTCAACTGATTTCTTTCAAAGGAAAGACGTTGTATACAACGTCTCTACAGATTCCTAACCACAAAAACCAAAATCCAAACACCATGCAAAAACTTACGCTAACATTGTCTTTGATTCTTATTGCTTTTGCAGGCTTCTCGCAAAAGATGATGATGCCTGAAAGAGTTCACGTAGGAACTCCCCAGCCTCAGCAAAAATCGCATCCAATGCACACTCAGGCATTGGGTGACACTTTATTTTATTTCGATGGAAATTATTATTTTGTCCTGAACCCCGCAGATAGTGCTGTATTTGCTTTCGGGAATGAGGATGTCGACAACTTAACGGTCGATAATAACCTATGTCCCAACTTCTGTCCAACCTCTGCATTCCTCTTCTTCTATGAAGTAGACACTATCACAGGCGACTCCTCATTTTATACCGGTGCTACTTCCTGGTTCTCACCTGTTGGAAGAGCAGACAACTGGCTCGAAATGGGACCAATCACCATTCCAACAGGAGCCAGCGGCGTCCTTGACTGGGATGTTTATCTGAATGATGCTTCGTACAAAGACGGTTATGAAGTTCTGGTATCAACCACCGGAATGACTTTCGCAGACTTTACATCACCGGCAATTTTCACCATCGCTGATAACGCTGCTGCTGCAAACGCAGACACAAACGTGCTTGCATGGGGACATCACACGGCGAACATTTCAGCGGCGTATGCCGGACAACAAGTCTATATTGCATTCCATCATAATGCCAATGACATGTTCATTGTAAATTTCGACAATATCAGGGTAACTGAAGGACCTCCTGCAGGTGTCAGTGTTCCTAATGCTGACGGTCTTTCTCTCAATCAAAATTCGCCTAATCCATTCAATAATTCTACCGACATCAGCTACAGTCTGAAACAGAATGCTAACATTACCATGACCGTGACAGATGTTACCGGACAAGTTGTAAATGTAATGAACGAGGGCAATCAAATGTCAGGAAGTCACAATATCCGCTTCGACGGATCTTCACTGACATCAGGAATTTATTTTTACACTTTGAATGTAAATGGTCATAATTCTATGACCCGTAAACTCACGGTTACGAAGTAATATTCTGTACTTATTAAAGAAAGAACCCCATTTTGCCAACATGGCAGGATGGGGTTCTTTCTTTTTTTGAAAATTTGTAGGAAGTATGAATTTAAGTATCTATTTTTGTTGAAGGAAATGCTCCTGTCGTATTCTAAAATTCTAACGCTAATATTTTAACCAAACACTCTACACATGAAAACAAATTTACTCGCAATGATCATGGTACTGTGCATCTCTGCTTTCAGTTTTGCACAAACAACAGATCCCCACATGCATTTGCTTCCAATCGACAAACAGATGAGAAATGCTCAGCTTCGGGTGGCTCATTCTTCTGCCAGATTCGGTCCGCATCAAATTCCAACTTCTACTCAGGATATCTATCTTGATTACAGCTATTGCCAAGACACAATGTACGGAACAGCTATCTCAACTCCCGGACCCGGATACAGATGGCCATATATTTTCGATGTAAATTCAACCTATACTTCACTCGATTCATCGACACAAATGGTTGCCGCATCATTCGATTCTATCGTTGATTCATACAATGCGACGGCCCCGGTTGGTATCAGTATGGCTTCCTTCTCAACGATTCGTGTTGATTCTATCTTCTTATTCCTTGGTCACAAAAACACTTCAGGTTTAAATGATACAATCATTGTTCAGGTCTGTAAACTAAGTGCTACCAACGTTCCAAACGGTCTGGTTTTATCTTCTGACACCGTGATCACAGCCGTTGGTCTATCACCAGGTAACGACTGGTTTACAAATTTTGTTCACACCGTAGTTCTTCCTGGTAATGGATTGATCATCCCGGGAGCAAAAAAATTCGGTGTTCGACTTTTATACAAAGGTGCAATACAAGATACGCTCGGTATCATCGCGGGTCTTTATGATCAAGGCGGTCCATGTGGTCAATCACAATATTTACCGATTAAATCTGACTTCTATCCTTGGAGTTTCCGTGCAATATCACAATATGTTGCAACTTATCCTCTGATTCCATCTACAGTCGATTTCTTCACCGATTGCAATGGTAATGGAACATTAGAAGCCGGTGATGGTGCATCACCATTTCAGGATGCTTTAATCTGGACTGCCGTAACACTTGATCCGTTAGGAGTAACCAGTATTTCGAACGAAAAACTTACTTTGTTCCAAAATACACCAAATCCTGCAACTGATTTAGTAAATATCAAATATAATCTGAAATCGAACGCTCCTGTTTCTTTTGTAATTACAGATGTCACAGGTAAAACGATGATGACTGAATCACTCGGAAACAAAATGGCAGGAACCAACACATACACTGTAAATACTTCTTCACTCAGTGCAGGTGTATATTTCTATACGATCCAGGCAGGTGGTTTTAATGCTACCCGGAAAATGACAATTATCCGCTAATATTAAATTATATTATTATATAAAAGCCTCTCTCGCTTCATGCCGGAGAGGCTTTTTTTCTTCACAAAAAAAAAGACCCCTAATGAAGACAAATTACTTATTCTCAATTATTGTTTTGAGTTTTTCAACGATCAGTTTCTCACAAAATTCAACTCCGGTTGAATTGGAAGTAACAACAACCGTTATCACAGCATCAAAATTTCAGATTACGCATCCTGT
>JAHEYM010000498.1 GCA_023251595.1 Bacteroidota bacterium | reverse complement strand
GTGAGTCGCATTGTCAAACTCCTCTTGCTTAGCGCGAGAAAGCCGATCCATTGGGACATTGTTTTTTAAATGGTCGATGCACACTCGCTCCCAGTCTATAAGAGTGTTTAGGAACTCGCTGGGCGCATTTTTTCCGATCGATACCCAGGTCTGAGTGGGCACAGCGGGAACATTGCACACCAACATGGCGTACGCCGCCGAGATTTTGTGCTGCTGGTTATATAATGTCTGTTTGATTCGGCGCTCCATTGGCTCAAGAATCGATTCAAAGTCGGCGTAGATGACGAACGGTGCACGGTACGTGTTACGGACTTGTTTGAATTTAATGTGAGTTTGCTCGCTTTCTGCAGCGGGAAGCACGTGCACGACTGACATAAAGTTTTCGCGGGTGCAAATACGCTGATGTTTTGCGAGAGATTCTTCAATTAAAAAATTTCCGAGACACCGAATGCAATTATTGTTCCGATGTTCAAACTTGCTTATATCATGAAACAGACGGGGAATGTCGGTGATCGGAGCATAATGCTCATCCCAGTATAGCAGATTCGCTGTTCTTGGGTAAAGTTTTCTACTGATAAAAAGCGGGTGCCGAGCTTTGCCCTCATCATCAAAGACAGAGAACACATTTATATTAATTTGAAATTGGTCCTCGTAAAGATGGACATCATTTGGAGGTATGGGGTAAGGAAGATCAGCGAGCTGGTTGTCTCAAAACATTTGTTCCGTGTAGAGTTTAGAACGATTACTTTTTCTTCGATCGCGAGGTGGGTCTAAAAACCACAATAATGCATATCCGAAGCAGCGATCATCCGTGTTCTGAATATTGATGATGGCCTTTTTCGCTTTGAGGTACGGAGGATGCTCGCGGTGACACCGACCCGCCAATGGGATGTATCTCACTCCGCGGAGTACGAGCTGAAGAATTCCCGCAAGCATAAGTCCCGACTGTTCGCGGATAAAAGTGGCGTTCAGTTTTTTGATTCGTTCGAATAGCTCGCGGAAAGGTTCGGCTTACGGAGCACCATAACCACCTTCAGTCGGTTCACGCCGGAAGAACCGTGTCGCGGCGCAGGTAGGGTAGAATTTGAACGACTTGTTTTTCTGGTCTCTCGGATTTGCGATCTGGTACCGCACTTGAACGGTCAGCCACACCTTTCCCGATCCGTAACTTTGCATCATTTGGCGGATGTCCGTTCCGCAATCCGATATGATAGCGGAGAGAGCGGTGTCGAGATCGGGGTTGCACAGGTTGAAAGGAAGGTATCGGAGCTGAGTGAATTGTTGCATATGGCGATTGATTCGTGTCGCTGGTCTCCAGTATTGGCGGCTGGGATTGTCGAGAAATTCCTGCCTTTCCGCAACTGCTTCGGCGAGAATAACTTGCTGGCGGGGAATTAGCTGTTCAAGTTTGGCGAGTCGCTCTTCTGTCAACCATTGTCGATGTCGCACACAGAGCTGAAGTATCCGTGACTCGAGTGATACATGTTCGTTGAATAGCTGAATGTTCATTGTATATCTGAATTCAATCTGAATTCTATTTTAATCTATATTATCTTGATTTAAACAAAATAGAATATTCATGTAAATCATAAATCACCCTACTAAGTTCAGGAAAGATGTACGAATATTTATATAGCCATCGATCCGACCCGTAACTCCATAACGGTGTTCCGGCCTGTCAATCATTGGCACTTTACTGGTCCCTACATACTGGTGAGCATTAGTTCTAATCCAGACCCTCCACGAGGAGGCTGTCACCGAGGGTCCATCTAACTCACTACGTATATCGTACAATCCAGTTTTAATATTCAAGATTTATATTTAGGACATTGGTGAAATAGAAAAAGCAAAGGTAAGGCGAATGAGTTTATGATTTGTACTTGTTTTCCCAGATCAACTTCATTGTTTTGCTAATCGTCACGGGTAAATATTTGCAAATGCAGAATATGAACATGAATGCCAACTCTGTATTTTTGAAGAAGAACTGTGATAGAGTCATAAGTGCTATGAGCTACCGCCGAAATCCTGTCATTACCGAGCTTTCGAGTGGAGCCCACACCACGTCGGCACCTACCGAATCACCTGCAAGTAAACAACCACGCTTTGCCAGCTCATTCATCAACTCTTGGATGGTGATGCGCACAAGCGAAACGCTGTGCTCTGCAGCGAACGCCTGGAAATCAGCCAGAGTGCACGTAATTTCCAACATCACTATCTCTGTCTTCGGCTCTCTCAGCAACAACGGTTGATCTCCCTTTACTCCCGGTCGCAGTATCGTCGGCTCCTTTTATTGTAATAGTCCTGGATGATAGAATGGAAGTTTTCCATCCTTACTTTCACCAGCCACGACCAGGAGCACCACATCCACAATTGGAGTTACTTCTTGATTAGACTGCAGCTGAGCGGGCACCATCTAAA
>JAHEYM010000497.1 GCA_023251595.1 Bacteroidota bacterium | reverse complement strand
ATAACATTCAAAGTCTCCACGGTAACCTCTACAATTTTTATTCACTGCATGATGCCAAACGAATGGTGAATCAAATATATACGTATGAGAAAGACACCACCGAAATGATTCTCACAACGCAACGTCCAAATGTTGTATTGATAATTCTTGAAGGTTGGTCCGCTGATCTCGTGAAACCTGCCGGTGGCTATGACAGTCTCACACCGGAATTTAATAAATTATGCGAAGAAGGAATACTATTTACAAAAATGTATGCAGTCGGCGACAGATCGGAACAAGGTATGGCGGGTATCCTGAGCTCTTTTCCTGCGCAACCCGTGACTTCCATTATTAAAGATCCTGAAAAGTCTATTAAACTTCCTGCACTCAATTATGAATTTTCTAAAATGAATTATAAATCATCTTACCTTTTTGGTGGACAACTGAGATACGGAAATATAAAAGGATATTTATTGAACCATCATTTCGACAAAGTTACAGAAGAAAGTGATTTCGCAAATAATATTCCCCGTGGAGGACTCGGTGTTCATGACGAATTTATGTTCACAAAATTATTGGCAGATCAACGTTTGATGTCCTCACCGTTTTTCTCAGTTGCTTTTACATTGAGCAGTCACGCACCCTATGATTATCCCTGGAAAAAAACTTTCAGTTGGGGAGGTGATGAAAATAAATATATCAATGGTGTACATTATTCAGACCATTATCTCGGGAAATATTTTGAAGAAGCAAAAAAAACTCCCTGGTTTAACAACACATTATTTGTTATTATTGCAGATCATAGTCATAATAGTCCGAAGGAATATAATTTTAACGAGCCGGCATATAAACGAATTCCGATGCTTTTGTATGGTAATGTGTTGAAACAGGAATATCGTGGAACAACCTACAAAAAGATTTGTTCTCAATTGGATCTCTCAGCCACACTTCTAACGCAATTAGGTGCCAAAAGAGATCGCTATCATTGGAGTAAAAATTTATTCAATCCCTATTGTCCGGAGTTCGCCTACTTCGAATTCGAGGATGGGTTCGGGTGGATTCGACCGGAAGGGTATATTGTTTATAATGCTTCTCAAGACCGAATTATATTTAAACGGTTGGATCATCCTGATTTAGAAAACAGACTTTTAACGGAAGGAAAATCATATTTGGAAATATTGTTTCAGGAATATCTGGATTATTAAAACTAATCAAATGCCGACAAAAAGAGGAATTTCGAAAGTTCACAAAGAAATTAAAAAAGCGAGCCCAACAGGTGGTCCGGTTGGAGAATCGGAGGAATTGGACTTCTCGAATCTGGGACCGATTCCTGAAAGAATACCAATTACTGAAAGCAATTCCAATTATGAAAATATTGAATTGATGAGTACAAGATCAATATTGAAGAACATAAATAAAGAAGACTCGTTCGTTGCGGGTTCAATTCAGGAAAAGATTCCTGCGATAGAAAAATTAGTGAAAGCGATTTATCTTAAAATGAAATCGGGAGGAAGATTATTTTATTTGGGATCGGGAACGAGCGGCAGACTCGGCATTTTGGATGCTTCAGAACTTCCACCGACATTTGGAGTTCCTCACGGTAAAGTAATTGGAATTATCGCAGGAGGAGATACAGCCATTCGCAAGGCGGTTGAATTTGCGGAAGATGATGAATTAGGAGGTTGGAATGATCTAAAGAAATTTAAAATAACGAAAAAAGATTTTGTGATTGGGATTGCTGCCTCAGGAACAACACCCTACGTGGTAGGAGCTTTAAAAAAATGTCGTAAAAAAGGAATTATGACCGGTGCGATCACTTGCAACATAAAGACTCCGATTGTTCAGAATGCGGATTTTCCTATCGAAATATTAGTCGGACCGGAATTTATTACAGGCAGCACCAGGATGAAAGCCGGCACGGCTCAAAAAATGGTACTAAATATGATTTCGACTTCGGTCATGATCCTTCTTGGAAAGGTGAAGGGAAATAAAATGGTAGATATGCAACTCACCAACACTAAATTGATCAGGCGTGGCACGAAAATGATTATGGAGGAATTCGGTTTGGATAAAACAACTGCAGAAAAGTTGCTTTTAAAATACAAAAGCGTGAGAAAAGTCATCGCATCCCGTTCTTAATAATTGTAGTTTTGCATTCTCATGCATGAGCTCGAACCATATTATTCCTGGCGAAATTTATATATTGCTGAAGAGGACGAACTCTCCCCTTTCTATGGAAGAGAGTACAGCGAATTTGAATTTACCAACACGATTTATAATTTCTACATTCACCCGCAATGGGATCATTTCGGATCGAATACGCTCTACATTAAAATTCTCTATGTTGATTATACAACAGGTTTCGCTATTATCGAGATGATTGGTGAATGGAATGATGCAATCGGAAATGACATCATGTTTTTTAAAAGGGAAATTGCCGAT
>JAHEYM010000496.1 GCA_023251595.1 Bacteroidota bacterium | reverse complement strand
ATTTGGAAGAGGTTGGATTTATTGTTATCCGATTTACAGATGAAGAAATATTGAAAGGGATTGAAAATGTGAGGGGCGCAATATTTCAGGAAGTTGAAACACTCAAAAAGCTCCACCCCCTGCCCCCGCCAGCGGGGGAGAAAATTAAATATTCTCCTCGTTGAGGAGAATATTTTAAATTGGAGATTCAGCAAACTCCTTCAGAGGAGGAATGAAAATTCTATTCTTCATCAAGAAAAGAATCTGATTTAAAATGTGTGAATTGACTCCATCTCGATTACCAAATTTTCTCCTATTCATATCTTTTCGCAAAAAGATATGAATCCAAATCTCCCCCGCTGGCGGGGGCAGGGGGTGGACTATTCTATGAGTGAAGCCTCCTTTTGGCTGAGCAGCTAATGTTGTTATTTTATAATTCGCCCATTCATAACGATAAAACTATTCATAAATCCCAATTTATACTTTCCATCCGGGGCCGGAAGATTGTTCCGGAAAACCAAGTCGCCAATCGAAACACCATAAATACTTTTTTGTTCTACAATTACATTACCTTTGTCCGTAATATACTCCTCATTAACAATCAACTTAATTATTTTACGGTCTTTTATTACATATTTTCTAACTGATCCTTCAAATTCTAAAACACCATCGGGCACCGATTCACCTTCAATCGTCACTCTGTTATATCCTATTACCCCATCATAATTATGCACTTCAAGTATTAAACCATTCTTTAATCGTCGAACTGCAACACGATTTTTTTCATAATAAAGATTATGAAGATATGTAGCGACATCCAGGTCCGGAATAATTATTTCATTCACTAGGATTAAATTATCATTCATAAATCCATCTTTTTTCAATATCATAACCCCTGTATCAATAAAATTTTGATTGAGCAAAATCTTATCTGTTGTTCTATCAATCAATAAACTTCTTGCTGCAGATATATATTCCCATTTCCCGATAGTTGCTTGACCATTCAAAGACATAACCAAATCGCCATTGCGCCGAAAAATATATTTCTCTTGATTTAATTTCTCGTCAACGATAACCCAAGGAATATCGACAAATATTTCCTTTTTATCAAGACTTAGGCTGAACTCTTTTAATCGTGGGATGAAATTGTTGATGTAAGTTTTCATTGATATTTAAACAGCAATCCAATTTCAAATGAACAAATCAAAAGTAATTAATATTTGATTATGAACCGAATTTGTCGGATGATGAGTAATGGAACTAAAGGTCTGACATCAGAAAACTCCTAACTTATTACAATCGGTGAGAAGTCACCACTAACCACTGCGCCCTTCACCTAAAATCATCATAACCCCCACCAAACTGGGCGCATAGAATTCTTTTTTCAAAAAAATTGTTTTTAACTCGGATTATTTTATAACTTTGTATTATTACTAAGAATCATTTGTCCTTTTCCTTCCCAAACCTATGAAAAAAGCTAAAATCCTGTATGTTTCGCAGGAAATTTCACCTTACCTCGAAGAAACAGAGATGGCAAACATCGCCCGTTACCTGCCCCAAGGCGTGCAGGAGCGCGGAAAAGAGATCCGTACCTTCATGCCACGCTTCGGTTCTGTGAACGAACGTCGCAACCAATTACACGAAGTAATCCGCCTCTCCGGAATGAACCTCATCATCGACGATACCGATCACCCACTTATCATCAAAGTTGCGAGTATTCAATCGGCAAGGATGCAGGTGTATTTCATTGATAATGAGGAGTATTTTCAACGAAAACATACAACTCGAGACGGAAAAGGTAAGTTCTTTAAAGACAACGATGCCCGTACCATCTTCTTTTGTCGTGGCGTACTCGAAACCGTCAAAAAACTGGGCTGGACTCCCGATATCGTTCATTGTCACGGTTGGATCACCAGTCTTATTCCCCTTTTCATCAAAACAAGCTATAAAGACGATCCTACATACAAAAATGCAAAAGTCGTTTACTCAGTTTATGATCATCAGTTCGAAGAAGAGTTCAATGACGATTATGCCTCGAAAGTAATGATGGAAGGGATGACCGATTGTGATCTCGAACTTCTTCAAAAACCCGATTTCATTAATATAAACCTCAATGCGCTCAAGTTTTCTGACGGACTTATCAAAGGCAGCGAGCAAATTCACCCGGATATCGAACATTATATGGATAAATCGGATCGTCCTGTGCTTAGCTATCAAACACCCGAAGACTTTATCGAAGCATACTCTAATTTCTATGATGAGTTGTTTACTGAAGAACCGGTTTTTGCAGAATAACAAAACAATATCCTCACCCGAACAATGATTCCGTTCATTCGGAGTTCACTTTTTTCACATACAGAAAATTAACAATGACAAAATTATCATGGTATAGGAGCTTCAGGGTCTTGACACTGATTGCAATTGTTATCTCATTAAATCAATGTA
>JAHEYM010000139.1 GCA_023251595.1 Bacteroidota bacterium | reverse complement strand
CTCGTCCCTCACCCTCGATCCCTCTCCCAGGGGAGAGGGAGGTTCGGATTCATATCTTTTTGCAAAAAGATATGAATGGGAAGGAAAGTATAGTGTTGTTGACTTGTGTACAGTTCTTTTCGGAGAGCCGAGAAATAAAAGCTTGGGGTGTTCTTGGGCGAGGGTTTCAATGTCCCCTTCGACAGCGCTCAGGGCAGGAAATTTCCCACGCCCGATGTCCAATTTCCAAGTTAGGTTCAGTGTTCAAGTATTGTTCATTTTCATTTCTTTTTTACTTGGAAATTGGGAGTTGGACATCGGACATCGGAAATTGAAAAAAACGGCTCTCTTGATTTCGTGGGACTGGCGAGACGCCGGGGACTTGTGCTCCGCCTTCTTCTGCTTTCGGATTGTGCTAACTAGACCTCCCCCTCGAAGGCGGTGGAAGTGCACAAAAAGCATGAGTCCGATTGCGTAGCTGTCCGGAGGATTCATCTCTCCCAAGGTGACGCATTTTAGGCGTACATTAATTTCCCTTTTGGGGTTGGAATTGGTCGTCCGGTAAGTTTGGCTGTGTCTATCCATTCATCGATAACGACTTGGACACTGGTTATTGCATCCTGATAGGTTGATCCATCTGACTTACATCCTGCTAATTCGGGAACTTCTGCGATAAATGCTTGATCTGCTTCGCTCCAATAAATAATAATCTCATATTTATGCTTCATCTTTGTCTCCTATTTCTAATTTGTAATTTAATATAATTTCCCTGACTTGTTTTACCTGATAAGGTTTTGTCTGCCCATTTTTTTCTTGAAGATTTATTATTTCTTCAATACCTTCCTTATAAAAAATGTGATGACTTCCTTTTATTCGTTCAATGAAACCTAAACTGAGTAATAAACCACATAGCTCAACAAATCTGATGTTGCCATCGGATTGCCCACTTAGGATTCGTGCTAATAATTTACCTCTCCTGCCCACTGTGTAAAAATACGATTTTTCTCCGCTGATATTTGAGCAAAATTATTCCGCCTCTTACATCAGCACCCTAACAATTGACACTTCAAAGGTAGCACTTTCGTGAAAGTCAAGAAATAACAGTGTGGGGTGTGAGCGGGCGGGGGTTTCGTGGGACGGGTGGCCATTGTGGGACTTCGTGCTCCGCTGCTTCTGCTTTCGGATTGTGCTAACTCGACCCTCACCCTCGATCCCTCTCCCACGGAAGAGGGAGGTTTGGATTCATATCTTTTTGCTAAAAGATATGAATTGGAAATTGAAAACCGGTCTGCTATCCTAAATGCTCCGTTCCTACGGAACTCTTGATTTGTCTCGCTCATTCCACCCATGAATAAATTCATGGGCTACAATATTGAATGTTCCTACGGAACATGATTCGTATTTTTAAAAGCCGTAGGCTTGAACCATTTTGTAGCGGCGGATTTTAATCCGCCGTGAGGGCGCCGGATTAATCTTCCTATTTCGAGAAATCGAGGTTGGTGGGTGCGGTCAGATTTTCGCTTGAAGGTCCCTTGTGTTCAGTTGCTTTATCGTCAGCGGTAAATGCTGGGGTGGTGGAAGTGCCGATGATTTCGAAGGTCAAATTTTCAAACCAAATCTGACCTGTGCCGTCGAGCAGCGCTCCATACGCTATATTGGTCGCGCCTTCGGGAACATCTAATGTGATCTCATATTTTTTCCAGTCGGTTGTGCCTTTAATTGCACGATCCTGCATATTATCAAATGTCGTGGGTGAATATTGTTTTCCGCCATCAACGCGAATCCAAAAACCTGCCCATTCTTTTACATCTTTCGATTTCATTTCACCGGTCATTTTTACTTTCTTACCTATATACTTATCGGGCAAACAATCCTGCATTAAAGTTCCGAAACCGGATATCGCTTTATCTGAAGACTGGATAGTAGCCGCATTTTTTTCGGCTTGTCCGGCGCCTTCTACAATCCCCATTTTATAACTGTCGGGTGCACTACCGGCATTAAACCAACTCTCAGTTTTGAAAATATTTAGTCCCTCAGTAATTGGAGTTGGATTATTCTTCAATTCGAAATTTAAATTCGCAGGTTCTTTTAATGGTGAATTTTGTGTCCAATCCATACCCGTTACCTCTACTGAATTATCAACGATTTCGAATTTAATATTTTCGAAAAATATTTGTCCCGTGCCTACCAATAATGCTCCATAAGCCATGTCTGTGGTTTTCTCGGGAACGTCCAAAACAATTTCATATTTTTTCCACTCAGTGGTGCCTTGAACCGATATATCTTTTTTCCCGTTCTTCATATTATCGAAACCTAGATAGGGATCGATACGGAACCAAAATCCAGCCCAACCACTCACATCTATTGTTTTCATGAATCCCGACATGCGGACTCTTTTACCAAGATATTCGCCGGGTGTACAACTCTGCATTAAAGTTCCGAAACCGTTAATAGATTTGTCGATAGATTTTATTGATGCAGCATTATTTCCGTGTAGTCCGGCGCCTTTTACGATTCCCATCTCGTAGCTTTTCGGATCGGAGCCGGCGATTGCCCAGCCGCTAGCTTTGGTGATAGGTGTTCCGCTCAGTAGTCCGTTTTCGGTGCGACAGGAAACCAGTGATAAAATAAGGGGGAGGATGAAGAGTGTTTGTAAAATCAGTCTTTTCATGGCTTTATTTTAGTTGGATAAAAATTCGGTTGAAGGGAGGGATTTCGTTTCAAAAGCATAACGAATGTAGGGATAATGTTTGGGGAATAACGGAAAAAAGGGTTCGGTAGTATTCACATCGTTTTCGTGGGAGGGGTGGGATGCGGGGACCTTTGCTTCTTCTCATGCTTTCAGATTGTGCTAACTCGACCCTCACCCTCGATCCCTCTCCCAGAGGAGGGGGAGGTTCGGTTTCATATCTTTTTGCTAAAAGATATGAATGGAAGAGTGTCTGTGTTCTTTGCAGCATCCACGCCACTTTCGAGCCGGAGGTACCTGTTCCGGACGTCGTCTTACCTGATTTGGACGTCATCTATGCAGATTTGAACCAGAGTCTTAGTTCATCTGGTCATCCGTCTTACCTGATCAATTCATCTTCCTACCCGACCCGGACGTCATCTGAGTCGTTTTGGACCGCTGTCAATCATAATTTTGAAGTGGGTCGTTGGCAATTCTGAAGTTGTCATTCCTGATTTGGGCGTCGTACTACCTATCCTGACGTCGTACCACCCTTCCTAATTCGTCGTCTGTTCTAACTTTGACGTCGTTCGAAGGTTCCGGGACCGCTGTTGGACCCTTCCTTGCTGACATCGGTTTGTTTCGCTTTTCCGTCAGTGCTTTCTTTTACGAATGTTATGAATTCTTATTTGAGCTCGGTCTGTTGTTGAATTGGTGTGCAAGCATTACATGAGCCCTGTGCAGGTATTCCACTTTCAACTAAGCCGGGCTATTCATCTTCAACTACTTCGTAGTTTAAGGGGCAAACAAGTTCACTAAAACCACTTTTTCTTCAATTCTGCATTTTTGTAAAATATTCTCCCTACATTAGCGGATTCAATCCCGCTAACAGGGCTGTGATCTTCTTCCGATGAAAATGACAGTCAGATAGCGCTAATTCAAAGACCTATTTCTCTCCCAAAACAAAACAATTATGAGAATTCTTACCTCTATTCGTTTCATTGCAATCCTCTTTGTAGTGACATGGTTTTCACCCGCTAAAACACAGGCACAGTGCGCGTTTAACACCACTTTGTATTCGAACCTTACCATGAGTACCTCGGTGCAGGTCTTAGGTTGTACGTGGGATGGGGATTACAACTCTTTCGTTGCCGTAGCCGGTAATACTTATTATTTTTCGTTCTGTGCCGCAGATGGTGGAAGCGCCGGATTTGACACGCAAATTACGATTCTTAATTCCGGCTTTGCATACGCGGGTGGATATAACGATGATTTCTGCGGATTACAATCTTATCTTGCCTGGCTCTGTCCGACGAGTGGAACCTATTACGCACAAATCAACTCGTTTTACTGTGCAACAAACGTGTACAACACATGTTGTAACCTGGCTTATTGGTACGTACCTGGCTTTATTTGCCCTGCGATTCCGGTTACCTGCACTGCGACCCCTTCTTCAATCTGCTCAGGTGCTACATCTCAGTTAAGTGCATCAGGAACAGGTTGGCCTGCAACCGATTATACGCTTACGGCGATCACTTATGCCCCTGTAGCGAGTGCCGGAACCGCTCTTGCTTTAAGTGATGACATATTGAGCGCTTCTGTGCCGATCGGATTCAGTTTTCAATTTTACGGGACTACGTACACCAATGTCTTGATTGGTTCGAATGGATTTATCACCTTCAATCTCGCTGCCGGCTCTTCAGGCTGTTGTACAGGAGGAGTGCTTCCGACAGGTGGAACCGACCCGGGAAATCTGATCGCGGCGAGTTGGGGCGATCTGTATCCTCCCGGTGGTGGAACGGTTCAGTATGTTACATCAGGGGTTTCTCCGAACAGAAAATATGCTGTTACCTGGACCAGCGTGCCTCAATACGTTTCCAATCCTGCGGTTACTATGCAAATCATTCTTTATGAAACGACAAATATTATCGAGGTTCATATTACAACCAAACCGAATGATGGTTCCCATTTATGCACAGAGGGGATTCAAAACGCTGCGGGTAATCTTGCAACTGTTGTTCCCGGAAGAAATAGCACAGGATGGGCGGCTACCAACGATGCTTATCGTTGGACACCACCTTCAACGATGACTTATTCATGGTCTCCGGCTGGCACATTGAGTAGTTCAACTATATATAATCCCGTTGCTTCTCCAACCTCCACTACTACATATACACTTACAGTGACAGACGCTTCCGGTTGTACCGGCAGCGGTACGACTACCGTAACGGTGAGTAATCCCGTAGTGACACTTTCAGCAAGCGGTCCAACTACTTTCTGTACCGGTGGAAGCGTCACACTCACAGCCACAGCAGGGACTTCCTATCTATGGAGCACCGGTGAAACGACACAAAGTATTGTGGTGAGTACCAGCGGCAGCTATACTTGTGCCGTTACTACCGCGGGGTGTACGGGAACTTCAGCCGCTACCGTTGTAACCGTTAATGCACTTCCGGCAACACCGACTATTTCAACATCGGGTCCGACCACATTTTGTGCAGGTGGAAGTGTGACGCTGACTTCTACAGCATCATCGAGCTACTCATGGAGTAATGGTGGTGTCGGACAATCGGTCGCGATTGGTAGTACCGGTAACTATACAGTTACAATTACGGATGGTGCGGGTTGTACGGCAACTTCCGCCACCACAGCTGTTACAGTCAACCCCGCACCTGCAACACCAACGATTTCTGTCGGTGGACCAACAACATTTTGTGCCGGTGGCAGTGTTTCGCTTACTTCATCTGCAGCCACGAGTTATCTTTGGAGCAATGGTGCGACAACACAAACTATCTCTGCAACAACAGGTGGTACATATACAGTTACGATTACCGATGGTGCCGGTTGTACTGCGATTTCTGCGGGCACTGTAGTAACGGTGAATGCGGCTCCTGCTACACCAACTATCTCCGCTTCAGGTCCTGTAAATATTTGTACGGGTGGAAGTGTTACGCTTACCTCGACTGCGGCAACAAGTTACGCATGGAGTACAGGTGATGTTACACAGGCAATCACGGCGAGCAGCTCGGGAAGTTTTTCTGTAATTGTAACGGATGTGAATGGTTGTACCGCTGCTTCAGCAACTACTGTTGTAACCGTCAATCCTAATCCTCCTACACCGACTATTACGCCCTCGGGAGTGACAACCTTTTGCAATGGGGGTTCTGTTACGCTGACCTCGAGTGCCTCGACAGGATATTCATGGAGTTCAGGGGGTATTACGCAAGCAATCTCTGCCACTAGCAGCGGAAGTTACACCGTAACTATTACTGATATTAATGGCTGTACGGCTATCTCAGCAGCTCTGGTTGTAACCGTGAATCCAGGTCCTGCACAACCCACGATAACACCTTCCGGACCGACAACTTTCTGTCCGGGTGGAAGTGTCAATCTTACTTCGTCGGTTGAGAATGGTTATTTATGGAGTTCTACAGAAACTACGCAAAGCATCACAGCAAGCACAAGTGGAAGTTATACCGTTACAGTTACCGACGTGAGTGGTTGTACCGCTACTTCGCTGGCTACCACAGTTACTTTGAATCCGGCACCCGCAGCTCCACTCATCACACCAACCGGCGCAACGACTTTCTGTACAGGCGGTTCAGTGGTATTGACATCTGATCCATCCACAAGTTATGTTTGGAGTACGGGTGAAGTGACACAGGGTATTACAGTAACGACTTCCGGTACATATACAGTTACGATTACAGACATCAACGGATGTACAGCCATTTCGGCGGGTGAAACCGTTACAGTGAATGGAGCCACTGCTGCGACCATCACACCATCGGGAGCCACAACATTCTGTAATGGAGGAAACGTAACGCTTACCGCTAATCCCGGTGTCAGTTATTTATGGAGCACGGGTGAAACGACACAATCTATTTCAGCAACAACTACAGGAAATTATAGTGTGACTGTTACATATATAGGTGGATGTTTCTCTGCATCAGCGGTTACCGTAGTTACAGTGAATCCAACACCAACTGTGACTATTTCTGCTTCCGGTCCGACATCGTTTTGTTCGGGGGGAAGTGTGACGCTTACTTCAACGGCAGGAAGTTCATACGCATGGAGCAGCGGTGGAACGACACAAAGTATCAGCGTGAGCAGTAGCGGTAACTATACAGTTACATTAACGGATGCAAGTGGTTGTACCGCAACTTCGGCAGCAGAGGCTGTTACTGTGAATCCTGCACCTGCAACACCGACTATCACACCATCGGGTTCAACTACATTCTGCGCAGGAAATAATATCACACTCACATCGAGTGTGGCAACCGGTTATTCATGGAGTACGGGTGACATCACACAAGGCATTACTGTAACGGCAACGGGATCATATTCTGTAATCATAACAGATGTGAATGGCTGTACTGCGACATCTGCGGTAACTGCTGTTACCGTGAATCCAGCACCTGCTACACCAACTATTACAGCAGGTGGTCCGACGACATTCTGTGCAGGTGGAAGTGTGACATTAACGTCATCAGTATCGACAAGTTACTTGTGGAGTTCAGGTGGAACGACACAGGCAATTTCTCCGACCACAAGCGGTAACTATACAGTTACAGTTTCAGATGTAAACGGATGTACCGCAACTTCGGCTGTCATCGCAGTAACTGTTAATCCAGCACCTGCAACGCCCGTCATTACCGCATCGGGACCGACGACATTCTGTACAGGAGGAAGTGTTACACTGACATCAGATCCTGCGAGTAGCTATTCATGGAGCACAACAGAAACAACACAAAATATAATTGTGAGTACAGGCGGTAACTATACAGTTACAGTGACGGACGTAAATGGCTGTACAGCAACATCCGTAGCAACAACGGTGACGGTGAATGGTGCGAGTGCTGCGGTTATAACACCGTCAGGACCCACGACTTTCTGTAACGGTGGAAATGTTACGTTAGTCGCGAACGTTGGTGTGAGTTACCTGTGGAGTACAGGAGCGACGACACAATCAATCACCCCAACAACATCCGGAAATTATAGTGTTACTGTAACTTATACCGGCGGTTGTACTTCAGCGTCGGCAGTAACAATAGTCACAGTTAATCCAATACCAACTGTAACGATATCAGCTTCGGGTCCACTCACTTTCTGTAGTGGTGGTTCTGTTACATTGACCTCAACAGCAGGAGCTTCCTATGCCTGGAGTTCGGGTGGAACGACTCAAGCAATCAGTGTCGGCAGTAGTGGTAGCTATACAGTTACATTGACCGATGTGAACGGTTGCACGGTAACTTCCACAGCTACTGTTGTAACCGTAAATCCTGGTCCGGCAACACCAACGATCACAGCATCCGGTCCGACAACATTCTGCGGTGGCGGAACGGTTGATCTCACATCAAGTGTTGGAAACAGTTATCTCTGGAGCAATGCAGCAACGACACAAACAATCACGGTGAGTACAAACGGTAACTATACAGTTACGGTAACCGATGTAAACGGATGTTCTTCAACATCTGCCGCGACTGTTGTATCAACGAATAGCAGTCCTTCGGTGCCTGTCATCACACCATCAGGACCGACATCATTTTGCGCAGATCAAAGTGTAACGCTGAGTTCTACAGGTGCAGTCAGTTATCTGTGGAGTACAGGTGCAACGACACAAAGTATTCTAGTTATGGTGAGTGGTAGCTATACAGTTACGATTACCGATGTGAACGGCTGTACTGCGACTTCGGCACCCACCGTTTGTATTGTTCTTCCGGCACCGCCAATACCCGCAATTACACCCTCGGGACCCACTACTTTCTGTACCGGCGGATCTGTGAATCTTACTTCAGACGCGGCAACATTCTATTTATGGAATACGGGTGAAACTACACAAACAATTGTAGTCACTACATCGGGAAGTTATTCAGTAACTATTACAAATGCGGCAGGTTGTACGGCAGCTTCACCACCAACAGTTGTAACTGTGAACAGTCCTTCATCTGCAACGATTACTCCATCAGGACCAACAACATTTTGTTCAGGAGGAAATGTGGTGCTCACCGCGAATGCAGGTTTGAGTTACTTGTGGAGCACGGGTTCTACAAATCAATCGATTACTGCAAATGCAAGTGGTAGCTATACAGTTACGGTAACTTATGCCGGTGGTTGTACATCCGTTTCAACACCAATGACGGTCGTAGTGAATACCGCACCAACCGTGACGATAACTGCATCAGGCCCGACAATCCTTTGCAGCGCAGGTTCTGTTACATTGACTTCAACGCTTGGCGTTTCTTATATGTGGAGTGATGGAAGTACGACGCAAAGTATCACGGTTTCTGCTGCGGGAGCTTATTCCGTAACAATGACGGATCTCAATGGATGTTCGGGAACTTCAGCCGCAACCATTGTAAGCTTTGGCACGCCTGCGACTCCGATCATATCACCTTCAGGCCCTACTACTTTCTGTACAGGTGGCAGTGTGACACTAACTTCAACAGCCGCAACAACATA
>JAHEYM010000006.1:2436-31482 GCA_023251595.1 Bacteroidota bacterium | reverse complement strand
TTCAGCGAAGGAAGCATTGCGGGATCGTCTAAATGATTCATCAGATCCATGAAATCGGCGAGCTTCACACCATAAACCAATGAACAAATCACCAATGATAACAGCGAAAATGCAAACGCGAAAATGACCGTAACTACAATGGAGATAAGGATTTTAGAGAATGGTGACTGGTCGGCGAAAGGGGGACTGAAGCGCATGATGCGAAATTAATGTAAATTTGTGCTTCTCCCGCCCCTCCTAAATCCTCCCCAAGGGGGGAGGACTTTACATCGGGGACTGAAAAACAGATGATAAAGATAGGCAAAATAGAATTAGGTGAATTTCCATTATTGCTGGCACCGATGGAGGATGTGAGTGATCCGCCTTTCCGTGCTGTCTGTAAAGAGAATGGTGCTGATCTGATGTATACCGAATTTATCTCTTCCGAAGGATTAATTCGTGATGCATATAAGAGCGTTCACAAGCTCGATATATTTCCTTATGAACGCCCGATCGGCATTCAGATATTTGGTGGTGATGTGGATGTGATGCGTGAAGCCGCTCTAATTTCCGAAAGAGCAAATCCCGATTTAATTGATATAAATTATGGTTGTCCCGTGAAAGCGGTTGCATGCAAAGGTGCAGGTTCAGCCCTATTACGCGATGTGCCAAGGATGGTGCAGATTACTGAAGAAATTGTGAAAGCCGTTAAATTACCGGTCACCGTAAAAACACGTTTGGGTTGGGACGATGAAACAAAAAACGTAGAGGATGTCGCGGAAAGACTTCAGGATATCGGTATTCAGGCATTGTCGGTGCATGGTCGCACGCGTGTGCAGATGTACAAAGGCGAAGCAGATTGGACTTTAATCGGAAGAATTAAAAATAATCCACGAATTAAAATTCCGATTTTCGGGAATGGAGATATCACTTCACCCGAAAAAGCGAAATTCATGAAAGAGAACTATGGTGTGGATGGAATTATGGTTGGAAGGGCTGCGATTGGTCACCCTTGGATTTTCAGAGAAATAAAACACTATTTAAAAACCGGTGAAACCCTTGCACCGCCCACACTTGCGGAACGTGTATATGTATGTAGAAAACATTTGGTGAAATCGATTGAATGGAAAAGAGGAAAACTTGGAATATTGGAAATGCGAAAACATTATTCGAGTTATTTCAAGGGATTGGATCATTTCAAAGAATACAGAATGCAATTGGTGACGCTGAATGATTTTGAGAGTATCGATGCAATATTAAATGAGATTGAGGAGAGGTACTCAGGAGTAAAAGAATTTGGTGCGTTTTAACATTTCTGCTTCCGTGCTCACAACACCCTCACCCTCGATCCCTCTCCCAAAGGAGAGGGAAGTGGACTCCCTTCTCCCGTGGGAGAAGGGTCGGGGATGAGGGTTGCCGATTGACAGAATAACTATATATATAATGAAAGAAAACATTTCATCCCAACTGGCTACATCGCTTGGAATTAATTCGAGCGAGCCGAATAAAGCGGTAGCAAAACTTTGTATTAAGAATCCGAAATTACTCGAGGATATCAATAAGAATTTTTCAGGGAAGGATGAAAAATTAATTGCGGATTCGGCGGAGGTGATGACTGAGGTTTCGAACGAACATCCTGAACTCGTGGTAAAATTTGCAGCGTGTTTAATTCCTTTCATCAAACACAAATATACACGTGCGCGTTGGGAGGCAATGCACGCTTTGGCGAATCTTTCAAAAATTTCACCCGAAATTATTGAATCACTTTTACCCGATCTTCAGGAAATAATTGAAAAAGATAAAAGTACGATTGTACGCGATCATGCGACCTCGGCCATATCTATATATGCAGGCACGGGTGCAAAAGCAGCAGCACTTGCTTTTCCTTTGATGCTGGAGATATTAAATATTTGGAAAGAAAAGCAAGCTGCGAGAGTAATGACAGGCATGCTCGATGTATTAAAGCTTCAGAAGGGATTCAGGAAAGATATTCAGAAAGTTGTGGATGAATATAAAGACTCAGACAGGGGAGTAGCGAAGAAGGCAGCGCTCAAATTAGAGAAAGCGTTGACAAAAATTTAGCTTTTCGGCATTTTCATATCACCCATTCCGGTGATTGTAAAATCTTTGGGGATATCAAACAAAGCAGCATCGATTTTAGCATCGAGATCAATTTTAGTGGCTTCCATTTTAACTTTCATTCCACTGACTTCGACTTCCATGAAAAGCGGGATATTATTCCAAACGGCGTAATCACCTTTCATATTCATACTTTTGCTGTCGATAGAATATTGATCACATTTTTTCCCAAGAACCGTTTTAGTTCCGTTTTTTTTCATCCCCATTTGTTTCATCACGTCATCGGAAAGTTTACTGAAATCGATGTTACCATTTGCCGCGGCACCTGCGGGAACTTTCATTTTTGATCCGGTTTTTTTCTCCATATCGAGTGTATATGAATAACCTTCTTTAACGACGGTTCTGTTATGAATTTTAGGAACGGCATCACCCATTCCGAGATCCATGAAAATATCTGTTGCTTCTTTATTCCCGTTGTCATCTATATACATAGTCACGTCCTGATCCATTCCCATGGTTGACATTTTCATCGTAATTACCGCAGATTTAACACCATATTTTCCGCTCGACTTTCCTTTATCGGCATCTTTAGAATCTTTGGAATTCTTGGTTGTATCTTTTCCGTCTTTGTTATCTGACGATCCGCCACCTGAGCAGGAAATAAGAGAAACTGATGCAAAGATCAGAAATGAATAAAACAGTACTTTTTTCATGGTTAGAAAGATTTGAAATTTATACTTATATAATAAATTAATTATTTGGCAGAAGCAAAACGTTTCGCAACTTCATCCCAATTGACAATATTCCAGAAAGCGGCGACATAATCGGGTCGGCGGTTTTGATATTTGAGATAATAAGCATGTTCCCAAACATCGAGACCAAGAATGGGAGTCCCTTTACAATCTGCGATATCCATCAATGGATTATCCTGATTTGGAGTTGAACAAACCACGAGTTTTCCGCCATTTACACACAGCCAAGCCCAGCCGGAGCCGAAGCGGGTGATACCTGCGTTTCCGAAGGTCTTTTTAAACTCGTCGAAAGAGGTGAACGTCGCATTAATAGCATCGGCTAACGCACCGGTAGGAGCACCGCCACCTTTTCCTGACAGAAGTTGCCAGAACATACTGTGGTTGTAGTGACCGCCGCCATTGTTCCGGACTGCCATCGGATGTTTTGAAATCTCCTTTAAGAGATCTTCGATCGAAAGAGAAGCTGCAGGAGTATCTTTCAATGCGTTATTAAGATTAGTGACATAGGCAGCATGATGTTTATCATGATGAATCTGCATGGTCATCGTATCGATATGCGGTTCTAAAGATTCGTACGCATACGGGAGGGGGGGTAGTTCGAAGCTCATTTTTTTGTTGTTAGAGGGTTGATAAGTTGATAAGTTGATAAGTTGATAAGTTGATAAGTTGATAAGTTGATAAGTTGATAAGTTGATAAGTTGATAAGTTGATAAGTTGATAAGTTGATAAGTTGATAAGTTGAATCAGGATTGGAGGGCGAATATAGCTGAAATATGTTTCACAACCTTATTTCAACCACACAAATTTATGGTTTTCGGTGAAGTTTTCTTTTCCGGTCAATTGCAGGAGATATACGCCCGGCTGTATATCAGTAATCGGTATTGTGAGTTCGGCGTTAGGTGTTTCTATAAGGATTGTCCGGATGCTTCTGCCATTAATATCTATAAGTTTGATTGAGACCGGATATTGCTGGGTTAAATGATTGAAATTCACCCTAATAATATTGTTTTCATCATCAGGGAAAATCGTGATCGCATCGTATGTTTTACCGGGCTTCAAAACTGCGGATGCTTGCGAAACCGTATAGACGAGACTATCATCATCGGCATATAAGAATGGGGAGCATGTAGTGTCTAATCCGGTGGTTTGATGATGCCAGAGGGTAAAATATGCATTATGTAGTCCAACAGACTGAAGCCCAAGATTAAACGTGTCTATTCGGTTGCAGATCACTGCCAGAAGCCCCGTACAATAATAACCATCTATATAATTATTATTTCCGGCAGAAGACGTATTCTGATAGCTCAACCAACATCCGCCCCAGGAGAAGGAAGTTTGAACGATGAGTTTCACGCTATCGTTTGTGGTGGGGCTGGCAGGAATTACCGACAAACCGGTGATGGTTTGGGAATGGGTTTTTTGGGCGAAGAAAATTCCTGACAACAGCAAGAAAAAGTAAAAAGGTTTTCGTTTCATTGTATATTAGTTTTATTCGGAACATCCAACCCTCATCCCCGACACTTCTCCCGACGGAGAAGGGAGTGGGACTTCCCTCTCCTTTGGGAGAGGGATCGAGAGTGAGGGTGCTTAGGTTTTTTCCAATTGTTTCAGATATATATCCTCTTTTTTCCGCATCAATTCTTTTTCCGTTTTTTTCTTGTCTTTATATCCGCATAAATGCAGAATTCCGTGAATCATGACGCGGTGTAATTCATTTTCAAAATTAACATTAAATTTATTTGCATTTTCTTTGATACGGTCGATGCTGATGAAGATATCGCCGGACACCCCCTCCCGGCCTCCCCCAAAAGGGGGAGGGGTTGGAGAAGGGAGTACTTTTCCCCAGCTCACGAAACCCTCATCCCCGGCCCTTCTCCCAGGGGAGAAGGGAGCTCCGTAATCAAAAGTGAGGATATCTGTATATGTATCGTGATTGAGGTATTGTTTATTCATTGCGAGAAGTGTTTTGTCATCGCAGAAATTATAGGTAATCGTTCCCGGGAAATGCGATTCTTTTTTGATAACCGAGAGAATCCAATCGCGCAAAACGGTTTTGGATTTCAGGGTAAACGAAGTATTTAAAGAAGAAAAATTAATTTTACCCATCTTCATATTAATAAGAAACAAATCTTTCAACATGGAAAGTCGTTGCATGCAACGACTCTACAAATTCAACCTATCAACCTTTTTGCGAACCATTGTTAATATCGTAGCTATAGCAACGGTTTCGCCTGTTTCATCATATACATCGACTACCCATTTAACAATTCCTTTGGGGACATCTTCTTCTGTTTTTTTCTCCTGATCGACTTTTTCTTTCACAGTTAATTTCACCCCGATTGTCATTCCGGGATAAACAGGTTTTGTGAAACGACATTCTTCCAAACCATAATTTAATAATACGGGACCTTTTTTCGGATCGACAAATAAACCGGCAGCGGCAGAGAGCACGAAATATCCATGCACTACACGTTGTGTGAAAATAGTTCCTTCGAGAGAAGTGGCATCTGTATGGGCATAAAAATTATCACCCGAAATATTTGCGAAATTAACTATATCGGCTTCGGTAACAGTTCGTTTATGCGTAATTAATGTTTCACCGATTTGTAATTCTTCGAAATATTTTCTGAAAGGGTGAATCACATCTTCCGTCTGTTTTGCTTTTGGCATATATTGATTAAATACATGCATAAGTGTCGTTGGCGAGCCTTGTATCGCAGTTCGTTGCATATAATGAAATACGCCACGGATACCGCCCATTTCTTCACCCCCACCCGCACGTCCGGGTCCACCATGAATTAAATGGGGAAGCGGAGAACCATGACCAGTTGATTCACCGGCACTTTCGGAATTAATTAATACTAATCTACCGTGCATACAAGCTGTTCCGAGCACAATATCACGTGCAAAATTATCGTCGTTTGTTAATACGGATCCCACTAAACTTCCCTTTCCCATTTTCGCAAGTTCGCAAGCTTCGTCTGTTGTTTTATATGACATTACCGTACTCACGGGACCGAACGCTTCTATTTCGTGTGGTTGTTTTTTGTTGAAGGGGTCGTTACAATATAAAAGCATCGAGGCAAGAAAAGCACCTTTTTCTTTATCTGCACCAACGACTTCAAAATTTTCGAGATCGCCATAAGCAACTTCGCATACGCTCATTAATTCTTTCACTTTTGCTTTTACGTCCGTCACTTGTTCTTTACTCGCAAGCGATCCCATACGGACGCCTTCTGTTTGCGGATTCCCGACCACCGTGGTTTTGAGCCGTGCTGACAATGCTTTCAGAACTTCACCAACAATATTTTCGTGAACAATGGTGCGACGAACAGCGGTACATTTTTGTCCAGCTTTTGTCGTCATCTCACGAACGACTTCTTTTACAAATAATTTAAATATATCGGAATCGGGAGTAGCTTCGGGACCGAGAATACAACAATTTAAGGAATCGGCTTCCATATTAAAACGAACCGAATTATCGAGAATAGATTTTTTTGATTTCAACATTCTACCTGTCGTTGCGGAACCGGTAAATGTTACGACATCCTGGCAATCGACCAAATCCAATAAATTACCTGTGCTTCCACATAATAATTGCAATGTTCCTTCGGGCAAAATTCCTGATGAAATAATTTCCTTCACCATTAATTCCGTAAGATAAGACGTAGCAGTGGCAGGTTTTACAATGGCAGGAACACCTGCAAGAATATTGACAGCAATTTTTTCGAGCATTCCCCAGCATGGGAAATTAAAAGCGTTTATATGTATAGCTACACCTTCGAGCGGAACACAAATATGATGACCGATAAAAGTTCCGTTTTTAGAAATCATTTCCGGTTTTCCATCCACATAAAATGTTTCATCGGGAAGTTCGCGACGACCTTTACTCGCGTATACAAATAAATTTCCTATACCACCTTCAATATCGACCCATGAATCGGATTTCGTTGCACCGGTGGCATAAGATAATTGATAGAACATTTCTTTTTTCGCAGTTAAATGTAAAGCAAGCGCTTTTAACATTCGGGCGCGTGCATGAAATGTCATTTTGCGAAGCGTGGGACCGCCGACATTTCTTGCATATTGAAGCATTGCAGAAAAATCGATCCCTTGCGTGGTAGCCGAGGCAATTTGTTCACCGGTAATAGCATTGAATAGAGGTACACCGGCACCTTCGCCTTCAATCCATTTTCCGCAGACGTAATTTTGCAATTTAGTCATAAGTCGTAAGTCATAAGTCGTAAGTCATAAGTCGTAAGTGGAAGCGAGGGAACGTGTCAGGGAAAGCGAAGGTAGGGAAATTTTAAAAAAGCATTTGAGCAACGTCTTCTTTAGTGCAGTCGCACCAATTTAGGTTCATTGTCGTCAAAATGACATTTAATGGCATCTTTGATGGCCTCTTTTAATTCGTCCATTGATTCAGCTTCTGTGAAAATGGAGAACCCAAGACCTTTAGCGGTCAATCCACCCTCCGGTGACTCTTCTACAAGAAAAATCAATTCTTTCATGGCGAAATTTACTTTTAACTTTGCAAATATAATGATTTTTTACGAAGTCAAAAATATCCACCTCATGCCAACCCGAATCACCAATATAGAAGCGTACGAAAGTGAGTATAAAAAGAGTGTTGAAAATCCGGAATTATTCTGGGCAGAGAAGGCGGAATTCTTTGTCTGGCGCAAGAAGTGGGATCGAATGTTGGAATGGAACTTCACCCAACCCCACATAGAATGGTATATTGGCGGGAAGCTGAATATTACGGAAAATTGCTTAGACCGTCATTTAGCCGAAAGGGGGGATCAGATCGCATATATATGGGAACCGAATAATCCGGCAGAACGCAATCGTACACTAACTTATCGCCAACTTCACGAACAGGTCTGCAAGTTTGCAAATGTGTTGAAAGCCAATGGAATTAAGAAAGGCGACAGAGTAGTGATTTATCTGCCAATGGTTCCCGAATTGGTCATTGCGGCACTTGGTTGTGCGCGTGTAGGAGCCATCCACTCTGTGGTGTTCGCGGGATTTTCCACGACTTCTTTATCAGACAGGATTCAAGATCAATCAGCTTCTATGGTCATTACAGCGGATGGTGGATATCGAGCAGCAAAAGAAATTTATTTAAAACAGATTGTTGATGCTGCATTGGAAAAATGTCCGTCTGTTGAAAAAACAATTGTATTGCATCGAACAAGTACACCCATTAATATGAAAGCCGGCAGAGATTTTTGGTGGGATGAAGAAATGGCAAAAGTAAATTCAGAAAATATCGCTGAAGAAATGGATGCAGAGGATATGCTTTTTACTTTATATACATCGGGCTCGACCGGAAAACCAAAAGGTGTGGTTCATACGATAGCAGGATATATGGTATTTGTGGATTATAGTTTCCGAAATGTTTTTCAATATAATGATGGTGATATTTTCTGGTGCACTGCAGATATTGGTTGGGTTACCGGTCATTCATATATAATATATGGGCCATTACTTGCAGGTGCTACTTCTGTTTTGTTTGAAGGAATACCGACATATCCCGATGCAGGAAGATTCTGGAAAGTGATTGATAAACATAAAGTAAATATATTTTATACAGCACCCACAGCAATCAGATCGCTCGAAGCCGCGGGATTGGATTTCGTGAAACCATATAAATTAGATTCTCTACGAGTGCTTGGTACCGTTGGCGAACCGATCAACGAAGAAGCATGGCATTGGTATCATATAAATATTGGGAAAAATAAATGTCCGATTGTAGATACCTGGTGGCAGACAGAAACCGGCGGAATATTAATTTCTCCGCTCGCAGGAATTACACCTACGAAACCCGGTTTTGCTACACTTCCGTTGCCGGGAATTCAGCCGATAATTGTGGATAATGAAGGAAAAGAATTAGTTGGAAATAATGTAGAAGGAAATTTATGTTTGAAGTTTCCCTGGCCCGCAATTATCCGTACAACTTATGGCGATCACGGCCGATGCAGACAAAATTATTTTGATACTTATAAAGGATTATATTTTACCGGCGATGGTTGTCGTCGTGATGAAGAAGGATACTACAGAATTACCGGTCGTGTAGATGATGTAATAAAAGTTTCGGGACACAGACTTGGTACCGCGGAAATTGAAAGTGCGATTAATGAACATATTGATGTGGTTGAATCGGCAGTCGTTGGTTATCCTCACGATATTAAGGGAGAAGGAATTTATGCTTTTGTTATTTGTGATAAAAAAGTCGACGATATAGAAAAATTAAAAGCAGAAATAATTTCCACAGTAAGTAAAATTATCGGACCGATTGCGAAGCCCGATAAAATTCAAATTGTTTCGGGTCTCCCAAAAACCAGATCCGGAAAAATTATGCGCAGAATTTTAAGAAAGATTGCTGCGGGAGATATGGAAAATCTTGGGGATACCTCGACGTTGTTAGATCCGGGAGTTGTGGAGGAAATAAAGAACGGAGCGGTGAGCGATAAGCTATGAGTTATGAGTTATGAGTTATGAGTTATGAGTTATGAGTTATGAGTTATGAGTTATGACGTAATTGTTCATAATTAATGACAAATAATATTTTTTAACTGCGGCTTTAATTCCTACATTTGGGTTTTATATTTTTCTGATGGTAACCAAAGAAAATGCATATAAAAAGATTGCCGAACCGGTAGAACGGTTTACCGAGCAATTCGATTCTTACAAGCGCTCGGAAAAGGGTCAGAAACGCCTACGAATACTTACAAATATCTTAAATCTTAGGACTAGATCTCTTTATTAATGAACCAATGATATAATTCCTTCCAAAATTCAAGCGTCTTGCTATTTGAGACAATAATGCCAATCATGAGGTGATTAGGAGACGTTTGACCACATCCGCAGTCATACTCAAAAAATATTACTTCCGCTGATGTTCACATTGCCCATGTGCAGACTTATCTAAAACAACCAAAATGAAAAACACAAATATTTTACCTGAACTCATTTCCAACCGGGAAGAAAACATAAAGTTTCTGCTCACCAAAGAAGAAAACGTCCTCGAGGAACTCCACAGGGACATTCTCAAGGCAAAAAAAATGGCCAGTGCTAAAAACGAAATTTCAGCCGTCAAAATATTAGAAGAAAAAATTTCGCAATTAGAGGAAGCACAGCAAGTACAAGAAAAAAAATACTGCATGCCTGACGAATTTAGCGATTGGATTCAATGGCTGAGATCAGGAAAGGCGAAGAAAATTAACCGAAAAGACAGTTCGAGTGATGCGATCAGAGAATACAAATACTGCGGTAGAAAAGCTCGAACTAACACAGAAAAAGAATTGGAAGCTACTATTATTAATGCGGATAAATATATTGCAAAAAAGGTAAAATTAAATGACAGAACGTTATCCAAACATATTGATTTAATACGTGAACAAATGCAAATTGCATATAAGCAGAGAAACAAAGCTGCGTTTGCATTATTATGTGAGAAAGAAAGGCAAACGATTACCGCGCGATTAATAAAGAACAAATAAGGTTTTTGTTGTAGGGTTCCCAACGCCACCTCTCTCGATAAATAATTTAACCTTTACGGACGCGCAATAATTTCAGGAACCATCGTTTTTCTGCCCTTTCGCATCCTTAACAGGATGCACCCACGCTTACTCCCCCACTTTTGTCCCTGACCTCACCCCTCTTCCAACATCAAAAACAATCTTGAATTAGTAAGAGGTACTCTTGTTGCAAGATCTTCACATATATATAAATGTTCGCTCACTCCGATGATTTCTGTGGTTTTGTAAAAATCGACCAACGTGGCGAATGAAGTTATGGCAGCATAGATTCTATAAATTTTACCATCCGGATTTTCGTTTTTCAATTCTTTAAAACAAGAAACTTCATCAACAGTTTTCTGAAGGGTCGATTTCAGGGGTGCGATCTTTTCCCGAAATAAAGATCTTATTTGTTCAAAATTATTTTTCGCGAATGGAATGTCTTTCAGACTGCTATACATTGTTTTTAATTCAGAAAAAAGGTTCGATGAGACTTTACTTAAATCATTTCTTACAAGGTTTAGCTGAGAAGTGGTGAGCGTGATAGGCTCCGGTATTTCGAAAAGGTATTCCGAAATAAAATGGGTCTCATCTTGTTTAACTTCCCCATTCATATCAATAGAGATGGATGAATATTTAATTTCAGAATCAAAAAATGGGAAAGTGCCAATATCGGTGAGGGTTTTGGACAGCAGATGGATTAAAGAACGTGTTTCATCTTCAGACTCCTTATTCGGGAAAATCCAGGGGAGTAAAGGTTTGTCCCAGTTTCCTTCTGTGTTTCTTGTTGTGAGAGGGAGAAAAGCAAGTGTGTTTTTTGTTCCACAGAAATTAAGAATAGCTGTCCTAAAATGCTCGAAATAACTTTTGAATAGCTTTTCAGCCTGCATTTGTATTAAAATAGCTTCTTTATTCTTACCCTTCAATTTTCTGACTCTGACAAGTTCTGAGTAGTGATTTTCAATTCTTCTTGCGCTCTCAACTTCAAACTCCGGATTTTTTTTTAACCAACTAAGATAAAGACGTAACTTGTCCTTTTCCCGGTATAAATCATACTCCGTTAAAATCTTTAAAAGTGTTACCACTTCACATGAAGAACTCACAGATTCACATATAAGCATGCCAGTCCAAAGAAGACGAACATTTGATTCTTCAGATAATTTCGACCCGGGCTTATCAATAATACTTATAGTCGTCGTCATATCGTTACAAAAACCGCTTCAATATTTCATATATTTTTCCAATATTTTTTTCTGCCAATCCTCTTTTGCGGTTTCTATAGATTTGTAATGAATAAAAGATTTCCATTTATCTTGTTGAAAGAAATAATCGAGAACGGTTAGTGCAGGTCCCGAGAGACGGGAATTGGAACTGAATGCAGCATTGAGAATCGAAGCACACAAATTGTCGCTGAATGAATCTAATCGTTGTAGCGCATTCATCGCGTTCACACGGGTGCGGAACTCATAAGAATTTGTACAAAGTTCTTCGAGCTTAGGTATATATATATCAGGATGTGCTATGGCAGAAAATTCAAGCCATTTGACTCTTACATTATAACCGATTCCATACACATCTTTTGTCCGTTCAAGCGAATTATTAATATCATCTTTATAGAGTATGCACATTCGGTCCAGCGCTGCCTCAACTACAGCGTAGGAAGAATCGGTTTGAAGAGTAAATATAGGACCGTAAGTTAACATATCAATATTTTGAGTAAACTGGACTGCACTTAAGCGAACTGCTGCATCCGAGTCTCGCATAGCAGATACATGCAAGTTCAATATTTTAGTATTTGAAAAATCCAGGGGCAATTGCGAAAGAATTTCAGTTTTAATAGCATGAAATTTTTCTTTTCCGAAAACTTCAATCAAAACATCTATTTTTTCATCAACCATAAAAGATTTCATCGCCACCACCGCGTCGTAACGGTCGATCATGTGTGGCGCACGCAACGCCTGTGCTTTCAATACATCTAAAGATTTATTAAAAACAACATTTTTGATGATCATGCTGCCGGGATCGAATAAAACGAAATCGATTTTCTGTTTCGCCGGATTGTTAATACGGAAATTATGCGATTGTTTGTCGATCATGAATTGCTGAATATCCGAAGTGCCGTCTTTATAACAAACCTGAATATTGATCGGCATCTTAAAAATTCCGGTGAGTTCATCCGGTGGTTGTGTTTGTGAAATATTTATATTCGTATATTCTTCACCATTATTTTTCAAAATCACATCATCATACGAAACGGTATATTCAGGTTCTCCACCTCTGTATATCCATTCATTGAAAAACCAATCGAGATTCATGCCAAGTGTATCTGTAAAAGCCCGATAGAAATCATTTGTTTCGACATTCGAATATGCATGATTTTTTAAATAATATCGAATAGCGGTTTTAAAATTATCATCACCCACCACATACCGCAGCATATCGAGTGTGGCAGAACCTTTCTGATATACACGTGAGCCGCCTGCATGCGTACTCGCGATGGGATATTTATCGCTTTTAGTCGCATTAAGCGCAGCAGTTTGTTCACCCCGACGGTTCCACTCATATTGATCATCACCCAAAATTGTTCTCATAAATAACTTCGAATAATAGGTCGCAAAACTTTCCTGCAACCAACTGCTTTTCGAACTGGTACCTGTAACATAATCGCCAAACCACTGATGTGTCATCTCATGTGCATTTACTGCAACATAATTGCGGTCAAGATAGGCGCGATTATCAACCATAAAAAAATCACCGAAAATTGTCGCCGTCGTGTTTTCCATCGCACCATACATAAAATCCTGAACCGGAATCTGAGAATAACTTTCCCATGGATAAGGTGTTCCGGTTTCAGCTTCTAAAAAATCCATCATCGCCTCCGAGTAACGATACGTAGGTTCTTCGCGGTCGGGCATATCGGGATAATAATAAAAATTCATCGGCACACCGCTTTTTGATTTTGAAGATTTAATGGCATAATCGCCGATACCCAACATGAGAAGATAAGAAGCATGCGGATGTGTCATTGTATAATCCCATGTTTTAGTTCCATTTCCATTATCTTTTTCAGAAAGTTTTGTTCCGTTCGAAAGCACTTTATATTTACTATCGAAAGTAATTGTTGTTTCGGTGATCAATTTATCATTCTCTTCATCATAACTTGGAATCCAATAGCGATTATCCACTCCCTGACCCTGTGTCCATATTTGTCGGCGACATTTTTTTGTAGAATCATTCCATCCAATAAAATATATACCTTTTCTCGGTTTACATGAATAGGTAAATACGACATCGCAGGTTTGATTTCTGACAAGAGGTTTGGAAGCAAAAACCGTAACACCGAGATCGTTGGTAGTGAATTTTGCAAACTGTCCGTTGAGAGAAACATCTTCTATTTTTATACCAGGGGCATCGAAGAAAATGCTGTCAACACGATCGCGGATAGGATGAAAATAGTGTGCAACCATTCCTTTTACGACACCCTGTTCTGGGATGAATTCCACTTTCAGGTGCATCCTGCTGATATCGATAGGGTGTTCGCGCTGACCTGAATTGGGATCGTCGGCAAAGGCTGTGGCGTGCTGTGCACAGAGATAGTGAACAGTGAACAGTGAATAGAGCAGAAACAGGTAACGATATCTCATAACTAAGTTGATTTAATGAAGAAGGGGTTAATGGGAGTACAAAAGTGGGAAAATCCCCTTGGCTTGCCAAATTCGCTGATTCTTGAAATTTTCCTGCTTTGAGGCAGAAATCGGCGTGATCTTCATCACGGACAGCGGAATTATTGATTCATTAATCGAATTAATATTATATATTTGCGAGGACGATGATCCGATGTTATAACATTAATACTTGACACAATGTTAGAGATTTACACAATTAATTCCGGACTGGACTCTCCTTTTCATATATTCAGTGATGAGGTAATGAAAACCATTGAACCTGAATTGAAAACGTTTCATTTCAAAAAAAAGCAATTAATATTCAGGGAGGGTTTTACTCCGACAGGTATGTTCATTATGGTGAGTGGGAAGGCTAAAATTTACAGGATCTCCGAAAATGGAAAAGAAGTCATCCTTTCGATTGCAGAGAAAAATGATTTGCTTGGCTATCATCATCTCATCAGTAATATTGAATACAGTTCTTCAGCAACCGTAATCGAAGATTCGGAACTCAGATTTATTCCAAAAGAACTTTTTTTTAGATTAGTGCATGATTATCCCGATTTTTCATTGGCTCTCATGCAATCTTTCACAAGAGAATTCGATAAACTCCTCGACAAATTAGTAGATGTGACTTCCAAACATGTAAGAAAAAGAGTCGCAGAACTTTTGCTTAGGTTATTGAAAAGATTCGGGACTGAGAGTGACAATAAAACAATCAACATTACTTTATTACGTGAAGATCTTGCACACCTGGTTGTAACGAATACGGAAACCTTAGTGCGCATTTTATCTGAATTCCGAAGCGAAAAACTGATTGATCTGCAAGGGAAAAAGATTTCCATACTTAATCCGAAACAACTGACAAAAGTGTCGGCTATGTATTAATTTTAGAAGATAGATTTGATCCGCGTCAATTTATTTGTTGAATAAATACAATTGTTTTTGTGTAAGATGTCATTGAATTTGGGAGTAAGTAAAGAGTAATTTTGTACGCAGAGATTAATTTAATACCCCAAAACAGGAGGAGAGATTATGGCACCTTTGAATATGAATGGTCACGAATTTCCGGCGATGAACAAGGGATGGTCCGAGCGGTCGGGTGTGGAACATTTGATTAACGATGCACTCACCAAAGCGGCGATGGTGAGTTTGTGGCAAAGTTCTAAATTGCCATTAACAAACATTCTCGAAACAGAAAACAAGTATATAGTTGAGCTTTCGGCTCCAGGTTTAAGGAAGAAAGATTTTCATGTCGATTTAATTAATCACATATTGGAAATCAGTGCAGAGCATGAAGAAGAAAAATCTGTAGAAAAGAAATGGTACGATTTAAAGGAGTTCAAATGCGAATCATTTTGTCGTTCATTTTCGCTTGCTGAAAGAGTAGATGCAGAAAAGATAGAAGCGCATTATGAAGATGGGATTTTAAAAATTATATTGCCTAAGACTGTTGATACAAAAGTTCTTTTCAAAGAAATAGCAGTTGTGTAAAACCTCCGTGTGCTTAAAGTCTATTTAAGCCGGCGAAAAACAATTGCATAAAAGGGCGGATCGTACTGCCCTTTTTTTTATAAATAATATTAATCTGCCTCAAGGCATTTGTTGAAATAAATCAATTAAACTTATGTTTAACGACATTTTTGTAAATTCCTTTCCGATGCAATTTTGCACCGATATTTTATTCATCATTCATTATTAAAAACTAAATCTTATGAAAAAGTCCGATCAAAATTCCGGCAAAACAAACAGAAATGTTTGTGAATTTCAGCGTTCAGGAAAATCGCTGAAAAAAGTACAACCTCTAAAACAAATGGTCGTACTCTTATTTGTGGCTCTTGCTTTTGCAATGAGCAATAGTGTTAACGCAGCTATTATTACTTCGGCAGGTAATGGTAACTGGAACCAGAATGGTACATGGGTTGGGAACGTTCATCCAGTTGCCGGTGATGATGTCATTATCGCAAACGGTCATACCGTAACACTGACAACAACCGAAACTGCAAATAGTCTCCAGGTAGGACAAGGTGTTTCAGGTATATTAATTATGGGAAATAATAATTCGGTAAGAATTTTGACAATTACCGGGAATGTTGTTATTATGGGAGGTGGTACGATCAGACCTGCTAATCCGGCACAAGCTACAGCTGAAGTATTAAATGTTGGCGGAACTTTCGATAACAGCGGAACATTTACAAACACCAATGGAAATGGGACAATCGCGGTTACCCTGAACGGAGCAATCGGTCAGGTTATTCAGGGAAGCAGCATTACTTCTTTTTTAAATCTTACCTTAAATAATGCTTCCGGTTTATCATTGAGTACTTCATTTTCATTGAGTGGTACACTAACATTAACAAGCGGTAAAATCACAACTAATGCAAATAAAGTTTCTTTAACCACCGCAGGTACGATATCAGGTGCAAGTGCAACAAAATATATAATTGGAGATCTCGAATTATATATTCCAAATGCGGCGGCTCCATCCAAAACATTTGATATCGGTGATGCAGGAGTTTATACACCCGTTACACTTGCTTTTACCGGAACAACTACGGGTTCAGGTTCTGTTACAGGAAGCACAACTTCAGCTGATCATGCCGATATCAATAATTCAGGGATTGATAATACAAAAAGCGTGAACAGATATTATACATTGACGAATAATGGCGTTGGTGGTTTCACATCTTATGCTTCCACTTTTAATTTTGTAAGCGCGGATATTGATGCAGCAGCAAATACTGCGAATTTTGTCGTACGTAAATTAGATGGCGGTTTGTGGTCAACTACTACTACAGGAACAAAAACAGCTACTTCAACACAAGCTACCAGTTTAACATTATTTAGTATATATCAAATTGGTGAAGTGAACACGCTTACAGTTGATGTCAATCCATCGCTCGTCACAATTTGTGTTGGCAATAGTGCATCACCAACAAGTTCTTCTACTTCCGTTCCAACGCCTTCAGTAAAATGGCAACGTGATGCAGGAAGCGGTTTTATTGATATTGATGCAGCAATAGATGGAGGTGTATATTCCAACTTCAATACCACTACCCTGAATATTACGGGTGCAAGCTTAGGAATGGTTGGATATATATATAGAGCTGTCTTCACCAATATCAACGGTGCAATAAATTCCGGCACTGCTACCATGGCAGTAGATGCCGCAACCGTAGCCGGTACTGTTTCTGCAGATCAGATTATTTGTGAAGGTCTCACGATGACTGATTTGACATTGGCAGGTCATACAGGTAGTGTTCTAAAATGGCAATCATCTTCTGATTTAGCATTTACTGCACCTGCAGATATTTCAAATACAACAACAACCCTCACCGGAGTGGCTGTTGGGGCTTTAACCAGCACAACTTATTTCAGAGCAGTCGTTCAGAGTGGTGTTTGTCCTTCAGATAACGCTACACCATCAGCTATTACTGTTAATCCGATTACCAGAGTAACAGCAGATCCTTTGACTACAACTTTATGTCTTTTAGGCAATCCAAGTTTTGCTGTCACCGCTACAGGTACAAATTTGATTTACGCTTGGATGGAAGATCAGGGAAGTGGTTTCAATTATCTCAGCGATGCAGGTGTTTATTCAAATACAACACTACCTACGATGAATATTACAGGTGCTACAGCCGGCATGAATGGTTATCTATATAGATGTGAAGTTAAAGGCAGTTGTGGTTTGGATCAAATGTCAAATTCTGCAGCATTGAATATTTCACAACCTGTTGTTGCTGCAACAACCGCTGCAAGTATTTGTGATGGTAGTTCAAGAACGCTATATGCAGCTGCAGGAAGCGCTTTGAGTTTCGACGGCACAAATGATTATGTTGAAGTTGGAAATAATGCTACACTGAATGCTTATCCATTAACTGTTTCTGCATTGGTGAAAACATCCGATGCAAGACCCGGCAATTACGGTATTATTACAAAATATGCCCCCGGTTCACAAAATGGATATAATGTATTTATGAGTGGAGGACACGTATATGCATTTTATTTTGCCGATAATTCCAATTATTGTTTCGATGTTGTTCTTGGCAGTTTTGGTTTGGATGGCGGTTTAATTAACGATAACGCATGGCACCAAATCGCTTTCACTGTTGATGCAACTGGAGCTAAACTTTATGTGGATGGAGTAATCAAAGATGCACAGGCATGGTTTGGTACACCTGCAGCTTGCACTACTACGGAACCTCTGTGTTTTGGTAGATATGGAAACGGTTATTTTAATGGTCAGATGGATGAGTTACGGGTTTGGAATACTGGTCAAAATAATTCAACTCTGCTTACCGAAATGAATGTTCCTGTTGCAACGCCTTCTGCAAATTTAAATGGTTACTGGAGATTGGATGATGGCGCAGGATTAACCACTGCAGATATCTCAGGCAATGGAAATAAAGGTACATTGAAAAATGGTACACTTTGGCTCCCATCCTCTTCTGCAACCATCAATGCCGGAATGACTTATGAATGGAGTCCTGCTACAGGTCTCAATGGAACGGTTGGAGTTGGGGTTATCGCCAGCCCTGTTACAGATCAAATCTATACCATTACAGGAACCGATGCTTACGGATGTACTTCAACTACCACCACTCCTGTAACTATATATACAGGTCCAAGTGTTACATTAGATCCGATTCCGGATGTTTGCACGAATGCATCTCCATTTGCTTTGAGTGGCGGACTTCCTGCGGACGGAATGTATTCCGGGTCAGGAGTAGCAGAGAATATTTTTAATCCTGCTGTTTGGGGTGCAGGTAATTTCAGCATTACCTATACATATACAGATGTAAATGGTTGTTCTAATTTCGCAACACAACCGGTTACGGTTGCCTACACAGCTCCCTGTGTTACTACTACAGAACTGGCTGCGGCATATTGCAATGTTGTTTTAACATCTCTCAATGATCATCTGTATTTTAATTGGGTTTCAGGTGCGACTAATTACGACATTAATGTTGTAAATGCTGCACTGGGTTATGATCAGACAATTACTGTTGGTTCATCTACTGTATTCAGAATGATTAATTTCCCTGGAATTGCTTATGGTACAACGTACGACGTAAAAGTAAAAGCATTTGTTAGTGGTGTATATGGAAATTATGGAAGCGCTTGTCAGATAACTACGAATGCTTGTCCAGTAACTCAACTTGCAACAGCGTATTGCGGCAGTACTCTTGTCAATATGAATGATCGTTTGTATTTCGATTATGTTGCCGGCGCAAGCAATTATGATATTAATGTGATGAATGCAGCTCTTGGCTATAATCAAACATATACAGTTGGTGCAACAACCGTTTTCAGAATGACAAATTTTGCAGGCATCGCTTATGGCACAACATACGATGTAACTGTCAGTCCGAAAATTAATGGGGTGTATGGTTCTTATGGAAGTGCATGTACTGTAACTACACCGGTTGGTCCAACCACTCAACTTACCGTTGGTTATTGCAACATAACAGTTGTATCACTACTTGACCGTATATATTTTGATTGGGTTGCAGGTGCAAGCAATTACGACATTCATATTTCGGGTGTAGGTATTGATTTTCAACAGACGATTACAGTTGGTAGTTCTACGGTTTTCAGAATGTACAATTTCACAGGTCTGTTGGCTTCTACAACTTATGAGGTGACCGTTCGCGCAAAAATAAACGGAGTGTATTGCCCTTATGGTACCATTTGTTTAGTCGCTACACCAGCAGTTCTTATACGGAGTGAGTCTCCTGATGCGGTATCAATTCAGACAGAATCAGTTTGCGGGTTGAGTCTTAATGCGTATCCAAATCCTTTTGCAGATCAGATTAATGTTTCTGTAATCACTTCATCCGACGATATGATTTCAATTAATATATATGATATCACCGGTAGAAATATTCAATCTTTCGCCAACATTACAAAAGGAAAAGAAATGGCTGTTGGAATGGGATTAGGTAAAGGCATCTATATGATTGAAGCAATTCAGGGTGAAACGCGGAAATTAATAAGGGTGGTAAAACTATAGGTGAAACATGAATGGTGAAGTGATCGAATGGTGAACTGAAATGTTGGATGATCACCAAGCCAAAAGGGGCGCATAAACTGCGCCCCTTTTTTAATTATTCTTCGCTCCCTGCTCAATCCATTTAAGGATTTTATTCGTGGTTGATAAAGTTAACGGAGTTCCGCCAAGCGGCATTCTGCCTGCACCAATAGAATCTGTAGTGATTCGTAAATACAAAAGACTCTGTGTCGGATGTAACGTATCTATATATGGTGCATGTGTTCCGGTAACATATAATTCGTACCAGGATTGTGGTGCTTTCAAATTAAGAAAAGGATGATTTTCGTCGTGACATGTAATACAATTCGCATCGAAGATCGGTTGTATTTCTTTTGCAAAACATAATTGAGCAACCGTTGCGCCGGGTGCGGGTTCAACTATATATGGACCACGGTCTTTACGGCAGGATGCCAAAAAGAATATGAGAATAATAAAGATGACTGAGTAGTTCTTTTTCATGTATGTGTAATCTTTTTTTTCACCCAGAATGTTCTTCGTAAATTGAAGCCCATACAGAATTTCTTTTTCAGATAATCGAATGAATTTTTTGTATATATTTCCTGTTCTATTAATTCCTGTGAAGAAGAAAATACGATTTGAAATACATGACCTACTGTTCCCATTTCATAAGCAAGCGCGATCGGATACTCATTTTTCCTTGGACGATTGTTGAAACGATGTGCGTACTCTATGAGTACTGATGAATTAATACCGGTTCTGTAACCCAAGCCCACAGGCACTACCAACGTTTGATTTTCTTCGCTTGGGGAAACTAAATTTTTATAAATCAATACACCGGCAATTTGCGCAGAGAACTTCTCCGAAAACTTTCTTGAAATAATAATCTGCGAATTATATGCCATCCGATGCGAAAAACGATATCTGAACGGTGTGATACTATCCGGTTTATACGCGTATTCCGGTATTAAAGGAAAGGCTCCGGTTGTGATTGCAGGACTGAAATAAAGCGCTATATTTACAGGGGGATTATTTTCCTCCGCCTGCCGGAACAGTAAAAATTTTATTTCTCCATCAATGGTCTTTCCGTTTTTTGTACGACCTGCACCAATCATTAATCTTTTGGAAATCGGCAGTGCAAAAGAGAAACGAATATTTGCGGGCAGATCCAGACCAAGAAATTGTTGATATGCAGTACTGTCAAGACCCATACTTCCGAAGCGGTGACGAATTGTGAAATCAAAACTTTTAACAGGAAGCATTTCTGTAGTCTGCGTATTGATTAACTGCCGGCTGCGAAAAGTTCCATATATATACTCTTTCTCCATTTGCGAAAAAACGCATGTGGAGAAAATGAAGAGAAAAAAAGAAACCGAAAACAAAATTTTATTTTTCATTTGAAAGAAGATTATTTCACAAGCGTACGTATATAGCTGACTAATTTCCATCTCTGTTGTTTTGACAGCGATTCACCAAAAGGAGCCATCTGTCCGCGACCGGTGGTTATTTTCCAGAATATGGCTCCATCTGTTTGTTGCTGAAATACGGGTGAAGTATGATCTGCCGGTTTCGGATTAAGAGTTGCCGCCGCCGGACCATCGCCTTTTCCTTCCAGACCATGACAGGTCCAACAGGTAGCTTCATATATCTTTTTTCCTTCTTCCGCTGCTTTCGGATCAGCGCCAAACGGATTTACGAAAGCATTTGCCATCGCAGGTACTTCCCAACCTGTGGTGCCTGCTTGTTTAGATTGCAATTGCGTTGAGCTGGTCGAGAAATACCAGACAAATAATAGTGCAGCAAAAAATCCGAACGAATATTTAGTTTTCATGTCAAACTCCCTTCTTGTTTTTTAATTCCTGAATGATTTTCTTTTGTTGATCAGATTCTTCTTTTCTCCCCAAACTATCCAACACCATAGAAAAACCAATATGTGCATTTAAGAATGAAGGATTCACATCGACTGCGTTTTTCAACACACGTGCAGAGTTTTCTTTATCACCGATTTTCAGAAACAGCATGCCAAGATTATATAATGCCTGTGAATTATCGGGTTGAATTTTTACCAATTCATTGAGCTTTGTAATTGCCTTTTCTGTTTGATGTGTTTTTAAATATATAGTTGAGAGATTGTTCAGAATCACCGCGGAGTGAGGTGTTAAACTGTCGCAGAGCAAAAGATATTTTTCACCTTCCTGTGCTCTGCCACTGTTTGTGTAACTCACTCCCAGTGCTAAAAGGGCTTCACCATTTTTTGGATTTTCTTTTTCGGCTTCCACATAACGATTGAGTGCAGAAGATGCAAAGCCATTCTTTTCTTCAATATGACCCAACGTTACAAGCGCGTCAGAACGAATTGCTTTATCGTGAGAAAAGGTGGAGAGATTTACATTGGTTTCCAATAATAGCTTTAGTTCATTTGAACATTCCTGTTCTTTTCCATCAACATATAAAAGTTTTGCAATCCTTAATCTTGCTTCTATATCTTTCGGATTTTTTGTAAGCATTTCCTGCAACTGAATCTTCGCTGCCGGCATGTCCTTTTTAAATATATATATAGCGGCAAGTTCCCTGTTCAAACTCAATGGCGTATAAATTCCGTAGCTATCCGCTTTTTGCAAATGACTTAGTGCATCTTCAAGTGTAGCTTGTGTTTCCTTCGAGTCAGAAACAAGTTTTACATCTTTACCCGCAACTACAATTTGATTATAAAGCGCTTCACCCACATAAGAATGATAATGGATGTAAGCACTATGGACAGTAAATAGAATAACAAGAGAAAGCGTAGAAGCATAAATTTTTCCCGCTTGTTTCATGCTTCCTCCCTGTCTCAAAACAAATTTCGCGACATGCACATATTCTGTTGTGAATAATCGAATGAACATAACCGTAAAATAACCAAGAACCACTGCAAGTCCAAGCCCGAGAAGGAAAGGAATGGTGTCATAAAGTCCGCGGTAAATTAATATATAAGCAATTGTAAAAAAAGCCAATTGCAGTTCTTCAAAAAGCGTAAAAGAATAAGCTGTTCTTTCAGCTTTTGGAAGCGATTTCCCAAACGATGGTTTCGTGAATCCGAAATGCAGAATGTCTTTCGGACATGCAGTAACACAATCCAAATCTTTCAAACAATTGGAGTTCACTACTTTTCCAAATTCTTTTATTTCTTTATGAACTAAGATATGAGAGGTACAAGCTGCCGTGCAGGCAGTGCATCCGGCACATTGATTAACATTACCCGTTAATTTTATTTTTCCGGGAGCGATTTTATCAGCCAATCCATATACTACGCCATAGGGACAAACGTTACTGCAAAATCCTCGCGAACCTAAAAGATAAACGACAACAAAACCTGCAGCAAAAAAAGTTAATATAATGATCGGAATGGAGGGGAGGTTGCGCCAATAATCTGTTGTAACAAATGATGCCCAACCATCTTTGTCCGTCAACACACGGAATGATGGCATCGGCACACCATTATATATACGTACGATTTGTGGCCATACAAACAGATAGAAAAGTGCAGCAATGGGAATTAAAAACATTGCGCGACTTTTAATATGCATCGGTTTAATATGCATTTTCTGCAAAAGCCATACAGAGAAATCCTGCAGCGCCAGAATATGACAAGCCCATGAACAGAAGAATCGTCCGAAGATGAGTGTTGCGATAAGTGTAATCGCCATGAATATAAATCCGGCGGTTACAATTCCCTGATGAACCGTGTAAAGAACTTCGTTAAGTTCTAAAGGTGCGAGGGTGCTTTTTGCAATTTTCCAATGAATGATATGTATTCCGAAGAGTACATATACTGAAATTAATGTTCCTGCACGCCACTTACTGTAATTTTTCTTTTTCGCAATTTCCATAATTTTGAGGGTTGGTAAAAATGGTTGATGGTTATCAGTAGAGACGTTACATGTAACGTCTCTACATTTACAACCTATCAACACTTACTCAATTATTAGTTTTCGTACATATTTCTTATTACCTATTCTGAGATTCATGAAATATACTCCTTTGGATAAATGACTGAGCGAAACATTATAGGATTGTTTTCCTGTCACATTCGTCCATTTCGATTTATATAATTCTCTACCTGCAATATCCGTAACTGACGCATTCACATCACCGGTCGAAGGCATTACTATATCTAAATGAAATTCACCTTTTGAAGGATTCGGATACAGAGAAATATTTCTGTTTAAGTCAGATTTATCATCAATGCCGATGCAGGTTTGAACAATTGCATGTACCGGAGTTCTGGGACTGGTGCAGGTTGAACCACCCGTTTCAATTTCCCAATTATAAAAGAAATAATATGATCCCATTCCATTGCTCGCGCTGTCAATGCTTAGTGTATCCTGCATTACATAAGGGTAGGCGGCACCGGCACTGTTTCTAAATAAATTCATCGTTCCGTAGCCGCGTATTGAATAATTTTTCCCAGGTTGTAAATCGAAGTTCAAATCAATGCGCGATTCGCCCGCCGGAATATTAATAATTCTCGCGTCGAGAATAATTCCAATCTGATTCATCAATTGAATGGTGCGGTTACCAGCCCCGTTTGCAAATACTTTTACAGATTTAATTTTCAGAGGCCGATAAACTGTGAAGAACGGGTAGTTTGCGCTGCTGCTATACGCGCCCGCAGACAATGAATCGACTTTTCCTATATAAGAAGAAGTGCCCGGTGTTGTTAACGGTCCGTCTTCCGCATAATATAATTGTGATGAAGAAAGTATCGGAGTATTAAATGTATTTCCTGTTCCGACAGAATTTCCAAGCGAATCGTACCAGGTAATATTTGTTCCTGTGGCATTTAAAGCGGCTGAGGTATTTACGCAAATAGTGTCGTTCGCCGCTGTTGGTGCTGCAGGAGTGACGCCGGGTGCAACTGTATATGAGGCAGTACCTGTTCCGCAGAAATTGGTCACTGTAACTGTATATGTACCGGGTCCAGCCCAGATACTTTGAACGGTATCTCCGGTGTTCCACAAATAGGATGTACCCGCAGTAGCGGTGAGTTTAATCGTAGTGTTTGAACAAGGCAAAGTATATCGGTCAGGAAGAATAGCGATTGTAGCTGTTCCAGGTGGACTTTGCAATGTCAATGTAAATGGAACGGCTGTATAATTATTTGTTTCATCTTCTTCAAGAAAATAATTATGCGGATCGACTTCATACACAATCCAATAATTTCCGTTGCATGTTCCGGGTGGAATATTGATCCACATTCCATCTAAATTTTCACTATATATATCTTCATAACCACTCGAGATGCCTTGTCCGTAAGGATCGCAGCCATAACCACCACCACCTAACTGCCAGTTAGGAAAAGCACCATTCAACATAACCGTACCCTGATTATATATAGTATTTGTGTCGCGGCAATGACCCGGCCAGTCGCTGCATTGATTATAATCCATTAAACAGAAACCTAACTTATGTCCGAAGCCCACGATACTCCATTGTCTTGGATCAGGTTGAAATGGGTTACGAATACGCAGTGTAAAAATTCCCCATTCATCATTATATAAAGTTGTTCCGCCACGATAAGTAACCTGACCAGAAGGTCTTATCCACGAACTCATCGTGTTTCCTGATTTGTGATAAATGCGTTGATATGCCAATAAATGAGGAAGCGGATTTCCGTTCGGACAAACAAAATTCGCTGTGGGTGCAACTACAGTATCTGTTCCGCAGATAAATGTTGAATTTCCTGACCCATCAATGCCAAAAACATTTAAAGGACCATGACCGATATTTGGTGTGGCACCACTTACTTTCAACCTTCCATTATTTACCCCATTTCCAGTTTGTGAATATTCGGTGGGACCTCCCATATATGTAAGAAGGGCATTCCACGAAATTGTAATATCGGGTAGTAAATTACAATCTGTGGAGAGCGCTGTATCGCACTGACAGCTTGTTGCATTTGTAGTAGTGCATTGGGCGGAAGAGAACTGAACTGCAAATAATAGTGCGCAAAGTGTGGTAAGGATTTTTTTCATGCGTTGTTTTTTAAGTGGGGAGAAATATCAGTTGAATTAATTATTTTGAGAGATCATGATCTTTTTCGTAACCGATGAGTTGCCGGAATTAACTACCAGAAAATAAATTCCGGTTGGCAATTCATTTGGTAATTCAATATGATATGTCGTGAATGGAGTCGGACTCATCCTCTGAATATTCAGTATCACCGGTTTTCCGCTTATATCAAACAAGTTCAGTCCGAAATCATGTCGTAAATCTGATGTAGTTGTCAGGTAAAAATTATCCGCAACCGGATTTGGAAATACATTGATCGAACCCTCGACTAATTTGCTGTTGACCCCGACACTCTGATTTTCATTTATGACGAGTGTCGAAATATATATTGAATCACCGACATTGGTTGAACTGTTATTGGTTACGTTGAACGCTCCCCAGAAATAGACATCACCGGTACCTGCAACCGGAGCCACCCATCTGAAATCCCATGAGAGAGAGTCAGTGCCATGTGTTCCGGTGTATGAGTGCGTAATGAACCGTCCGAAATCTGTGATCTGAGACCTACTGCTCGTATCTACAAGTGTTCCCTGCACATTACCTGCAGAATCCTGAACACCGACCTCAAAACCGAATCTGAGATGTCCGGGCATCGCAATTCCTGCACGAATATTAAAAGTATCACCGGGAATATATCCACCGACCGGAACATCCGCAGTGATTAAATCAGGAATATAAACAGCGGAGTCTCCGAAATGACAGGAAGTACAGGTCAGATAATTGCAATCGGGACTTCCGCAGTAACCTGCAGGAGCACCCGAAGAGTATGTCAGGGCTTGATTTTGGAGGGAATCCCGGAGTATTAATCCGGCAAAAACGATAAGGACTGAAAGAAGAATTTTATTCTTCATATCGCAAATGTTTATTGCACCTGCGAAAATGAAGATTTATCGTAGCGAAAACTATGATTTAAGTCATAACCTTACACGATTTTCTCTGCAACAAAATAAGAAAAGACAGGAGAAATCCGAGTAAATGAACAGAACTCCAATTATTAAACGGAAAAATACAAGAACCCTTATCGGATAATCAACTTCCTCAAATATTTCCGGTTGCCGATCTGAACATTCATCAGATAAATTCCTTTTGAAAGATTACTCAATGAAATATCGTACGAATGTTTTCCTGAAATATTTTCCCATTTGTTGGAATACAGATTTCTTCCCTCCAGATCATTCACAAATACGTTTACATCTCCATTTCCGGGCATGATCACATCCAATTTAAATTCTCCGGATGAAGGATTTGGATAAACGGAAATATTTTTATCAAGATCCCAATTATCATGAACACCGGCACAACTATCCACAATTACATGCACCGCTGTCCTGTTGCTTGAACAAGTGGCACCTTCCATCTCAATTTCCCAATTATAGAAATAATAATAAGAGCCGCCACCGAAATTCGAATTCGTGATTGTGAGTGTATCCTGCATTGTATATGGGTAAACAGCGTTTGAACTATTCGCCCAAAGATTTGCAGTTCCGTAATTCCGCAACTCATAATTTCTTCCCGGGTAAATATCGAAATTCAAATTCACACGCGATTGTCCTGCAGGAATATTCACAATGACTGCATCGAGAACCATTCCGATTTCATTTAATAATTGGATGGTGCGACTACCGGCAACGCTTGCATTTACTTTTACCGATTTCAATCTCAACGGTCGATATACATTAAATATAAGACTCGCTGAACTGTTGCTGTAGGAACCTACTCCCGTCGAATCAAACTTTCCGATATATGAGGAAATTCCCGGTGTCACCACAGGTCCGTCTTCTGCATAATATAATTTAGATGAATTTAATATCGGGGTTGAAAAAGTATTTCCTGTACCTACCGTATTTCCAAGAGAATCGTACCAGGTTATGTTTGTTCCGGTCGCTGATAATAATGTCGAAGTATTAATACAGATTGTGTCGCTTGCTGCAATTGGTGCCGGAGGAGTTGTTCCTGCCGTAACTGTATATGTAGCGAAACCTGTTCCACAGAAATTTGTTACCATCACCTGATAGGTTCCCGCACCTGCCATTATACTCTGTGTTGTGTCTCCGGTATTCCATAGATACGCTGTTCCTGCAGTAGCTGTGAGCTTAATCGTGGTGTTCGTGCAGGGTTGGGTGAAGTGTTCCGGAACAATACGAATAATTGCATTTCCGGGTGGTGTTTGTTGGGTTAGAGTGAAAGGAACCGCTGTATAATTATTTGTTTCATCTTCTTCTAAAAATAAATTACGCGGATCGACTTCATATACAATCCAATAATTTCCGTTACAGGTTCCCGCGGGAATATTAATCCACATTCCATCCAATCCTTCACTATATATATCTTCATAACCACTCGAAATTCCCTGATTTCCGGGATCACAACCAAACGCTCCGCCACCTAACTGCCAGTTTGGAAAATCAGTATCCATTAATGTCGTTCCCTGATTATATACAGTATTAGTATCCTTACAATGTGGCGCAACACCACTACAATCCGCAATATCCATTAAACAAAAACCAAGTTTATGCCCCGAACCAACAATGCTCCATTGACGAGGATCGGGTTGAAACGGATTTCTTATCCTTAGTGTGAAAATTCCCCATTCATCATTATATAATGTGGTTCCGCCAAGATAATTTACTTGTCCCGCAGTCCGTATTACAGAGGTCATCGTTGATCCGTTTTTATGATAATATCTTTGAAATGCAAGCATTTTCGGATTTGCATATCCATTGGGGCATACGAAACTATTTGGGTTTGCAGTAAATGTGTCGATTCCGCAAACAAATTTTGACATTCCGTTCGAATCAATTCCGAAAACATTTAGCGGACCATGACCAATATTCGGCGTGGCACCCGTAACACGCAAGGTGCCATCATCCGCACCTGGTGCGGATGGCGGGTACTCGGTAGAACCATTCACAAGCGCGTACCACGAAATTGTAATGTCGGGTAACAGGTTGCAATTTGTCTGCAAAGCAGTATCACATTGACAT
>JAHEYM010000006.1:0-2426 GCA_023251595.1 Bacteroidota bacterium | reverse complement strand
ATCGGTTGTCGTGCATTGCGCAGACGCAAAGTAACCGATAAATAAAAACAGAATTGTAAGGATTTTTTTCATGACCGGAAGTTTTATATATACAGATGAGGGAAAGTTTTCTTTGAATCGTAAACCCTCATCCCTCACCCTCGTTCCTTCTCCCGCGGGGAGAGGGAGGTCGGACTCCCTTCTCCCTTGGGAGAAGGGTTGGGGATGAGGCAGGAATGCAGATAATGTTTAATTCACCACTACTATTTTCTTCGTTTTTGTAACCCCGCAATTATTTATCCTCATATAATAAATACCCGAAACAATTTGTTGAGGGAGATTTATAGAAAAGAGGGAAAAAGATTTTTCTATATTTTCTGAATAATTTATTTGAATATTATTTCCGGCACAATCGAATAATCTTATATCTGTTTTTCCGGGAATTGAAACTTCTGTTCGGAGATAAATATGATCAGCAGCCGGATTAGGATAAGTGAAAATTTCTTTTGTTGAAGGAAGATTATCATCAATTAAAGTCAGATTTTCCTGCACATCGAGACTTGAAGTATAAATTGTGTCACCGCTGAAAGTGCCACTATTGTTCGTTACGTTGAAAGCACCATAAAAAGACATTACTCCGGAACCGGAGGCAGGTGCCACCCATAGAAATGACCATGAATTGGAATCGGCAGACATTGTACTGTTCGAGTCTGTATGTTCAATATAACGACCTCCCGGTGTGAGTTTCGTTCTCAGACTCGTATCGACCAGTGTACCATGAATACTTCCTGTTTGATCGGTCGGCGAAAGTTCAAAACCAAAACGAGTATGTCCCGGTTTTCGGATTGTGGCGGTTATCGAAAATGTGTCGCCGGGAATATAACCTGAAGTTGGAATATTTGAAGTGATGAGGTCAGGTAACGCAGTTGGTACAGGTCCCTGATGACAATAAACGCAGGTCTGATAACCATCGTCGGGACTTCCACAAAAACCGGCAGGCGGACCGCTCGAATAGGTAGAAGCAGGATTATAAAGTGAATCGAATAATATGAATCCGATAAAGACAACAAACAACGAGATGAGGATCTTTTTTCTCATAAGCCAACTAAATGTAACAGCAAAGTTTACCCCTATTTGGGCGAAAAACTATGATTTAAGTCATGTGTTTGTTCGAGTGGTTTAATTTAGTAAATTTGCATGGAATTCAAGCCCATCTTTGTTCTTCAAATTAATACTATCATCATGGCAAAAACAAACAAAATAGCAAAAGAAGGATTCAACGAGATATTGCTTTACACCACTCCCAATGGAAAGGTTAAAGTGGAAATCTTTCTTCAAAATGAAACTATCTGGCTCACTCAACAGAAGATCGCGGAACTGTTTGGTGTTGAGAGAAGTGTTGTGACGAAGCATTTGAAAAACATCTTTGAAAGCCTTGAACTTGACGAAAACTCAGTATGTGCAATTTTTGCACATACTGCCACAGACGGGAAAAGCTATTCGACTCAATTTTACAATCTTGATGCTATAATTTCGGTTGGCTATAGGGTGAATAGTAGTCAGGCAACATCTTTTAGAATCTGGGCAACGGAACGGCTAAAGGAGTACATCATCAAAGGATTTACGATGGATGATGAACGACTAAAAACACCCAACTATATTTTTGGCAAAGATTACTTCGAGGAACAGCTTGCCCGAATTCGGGATATCCGTTCAAGTGAACGTAGATTTTACCAGAAAATAACCGACATTTACTCACAATGTAGTGCTGATTATCTAAAGGACTCCGAATTAACCCATACTTTTTTCGCAACAATTCAAAACAAATTGCATTGGGCTATCACGGGTCAAACGGCCGCAGAAATTATTGCTGCCAGAGCGGACAGCAGCAAAAAAAATATGGGTTTGAGTAGTTGGAAAAATTCACCTTCTGGCAAAATAAGAAAAACAGATATCGGCATCGCAAAAAATTATTTGGAGTTAAAGGAATTAGAAGGATTAAATAGAATTGTATCTATGTATCTGGATTATGCAGAGAGTCAAGCTCTGGGTGGAGTCGTAATGTATATGAAAGATTGGATCCTCAAGCTTGATGCATTTCTTCAATTTAATGAACGTGCCATTTTGAAAGACACGGGAACTGTTACACACGAAGTGGCGATGGCATTAGCCGGTAAAGAATTTGAAAAATTCAGGGTGAAGCAAGATAAATTATATGAAAGCGATTTTGATAAAGATATTAATACCCGAAAACTCCTCGAGGATGCAGGAGATTATTTGGATAAAGCGATGAAAAAATTAGCCGCTAAAAATAAAACCAAGAATCCAATCCCCTCTTGAGAGGGGCAGGGGTGTGACTAGCTTCCGCACGAAATACAATCTTCTTTGTTGTCGATGCTGCATGAAATTTCGGACATCGCTTTTTCGCGTTCGTTAATTGCAACCGG
>JAHEYM010000138.1 GCA_023251595.1 Bacteroidota bacterium | reverse complement strand
TGTTGTGATTCGCTCTCAGACTGTATCTTTGACCTACTGATAAAAACACATCATAGCGTTATGTATTCAGAATCAAAGAGTTATGTGGAAAAATAGGATAAAAAAATCGGTACTCAAAATCCTCAGTTGTTTAGACTTCTGGAGTTTTTTAGTTTTCTGTCAGAATAGCTCCAATTGTTGAGGAGTGTCAGGTCTTTCCGCCAATTTCTTACCATAAAAAATCTCCATCATTCCGAATTGTTTATCAGTGATAGTCAGTATTCCAATGTGCCCGATCTCTGGTAGCAGACCTCGAACCCTTTTTGCGTGAACCTCCATGTTCTCACGACTTGCGCAGTGTCTCACATAGATGGAAAACTGAAACATTGTGAATCCATTTCCCATTATTTCCTTCCGGAATCTGGCTGCGACTTTGCGTTGCTTCCTAGTTTCGGTCGGTAGGTCGTAAAATACAAGGATCCACAAGATACGATACTCATTTAGAATCATGGAGTAACTCGGGATAGATTATTTTTCTTGCTCTTCCCTCATAACATTTGGCAAGCGAGGCGGTTGTACGTTGTAATCCTACCATTAGGGGTGAACATTCTGATTCGATTGTAATTTCAAGAACAGGGATTACCAACATCTCTTTTTTGTGTTTTGTCTCTAGTTTTTCAGGAATTCCGTGGACTGCAATGAAATCACATACTAATTTATCTACAAACGGCCGATATGGCTCCATGATATCGTCAGCAAGACAATATGCATTGTACCTGTTTGTGTGGTGAATGCCTAACGTGGGGAGAAGACCTGAACCGACCAATCCTCGAGCAACTATGGCTCGGAGAATTGCATATCCATAGTTCAGAATGTTATTTGGTGGTAGATCGTGTCTACCTCTTGTGAAATCCGGAATAGTATTAAAAAGATTTTTCCAATAAAAAGCAGCTGCTCTTGCTTCGTAATTATCCGGATCACCCGATTTCACACTCTTTGCCCAATAAATCATGTTATTGGTATCGATTCCCTTTTGTCGAAGAAGATCGGCTTGATTGCGGATTTTTGCATCGACCGTTTGTTGCCATAATTGTTTTTTAAGCGGTTCGCTCGATTCGATTTGTGCCCGAAACCTTTCGTTCTGTATGGTGTGCATAGAAAGAGGCATCATGAGTCCTGAAGGATGATGAGTTGCATCGCAGGCAATAATAGCGACATTATTTTCAATCAAAGCAGCGAGCAACGCCTGAGTAATCGTAATTTGCTTCTCATCTAAAACCACAACTCCGATATCCTCGACGGGGATGGTTGCGACTGCTTGTTTTTTGAATTGTTCTGAAAGTGTCTCATTCTTTTCAACTTCCGGAAGTCGAACTGAAAGTTGTCCGTTTTGAAGTGAAAGGTAGGAGGGATTACCGAAATAAAGCGTTTTCTTTATCATTTTCTATTGGTGATAAGTTACCGAGTCTGTCAACATTTATTTTTATGCAAGCTCCCTTTATTGAAATACCATTCACTATCTCATAACAGTTTTGACTTCCAAATTCAATTTTATTAGCAATTGGTTTAGCTATATTGTGTTTCAGAAAGTAGATCTGTTTACCGCTGAATTTAACTACGACATAAATGTTTTCAGATCTCAACTTTTTATTCTGCCAATAATTTTTATAACCGGGCTCTGCGGGGTTGGTGATTAATTCTTCATTAGGTTGAAGCAGATAAACGATATAATTTTGTTTTAAAATAAAAAGCAGTTTTGATTCGGGATGTTGGTTTTCGAAGTGTTGTCGGATAACGCTGGTTACTGTGCGAACTCCTGTTTTTATAGCTTGATTGGCGAGCTTGGCAGCATCAAAAAAACTTATTTCGTCGAAATGCCTCTTGCCGTCTTTTTCTAAAACCACGAAAGCGTAATTACTTCCGGTAGAAACCAATAATTTATTATTGTAGCTGCTTTTTCTTGTTAATTGAAGTAGTGACAGCGCAATATCTTCCTCATCGTCATTCTCGGTTGCCTTTAGCTTGATGGTTTTTAATGGCGGATTATTCTCTTTGTTAAATTCATTCATCCCTTCGGCTGAGAATGCACTCCTTAAATCCCCACCATGTACGTCCAGGTGAGATACCAATTTCTGCCGAATACCTTCATCGAGTATTCTAGCTAATATCTTATTGAATTGTTGATCGTCAAATCTGTTCGCTCCAAGTTTCGTAAGGTTATATTTTTCGGATTGGTCTTTGTAAAAAATTTTAAATCCATTAATTGGAATTTTTCTTGTTTTATTCAGGTCATTTATACCTTCTGCGGAGAATGCTTCGGTTTTATTTCCATGATAGTTACTTAAATGAGCTTTGATCGTAGCCTTGATTACAGGATCGATTATTTTTTCAATAGTTTTCTCTGTCGCGAATTGTTTTCCGGCGAGTTTCGACAGTTTAATTCTATACGATTCCTTTCCATCACTTAAGCCATATAATGTTCCTTCATGAAGCTCACCCCGAATTCTGAGTATCCTTTTTCGGGATGGCTCTCCTCCTTTTTGATCACTCTGAAATAAGAGTTTATCTTTCGGCTTATGAGAAACTACAATTTTTTGCAACTCCCTTTCTGCGTCAACCGAAAACGTTGGCCACGGATGCTCGAAATTCCGGAAGCCTTTTATTTCTTCCAGTATTGATTCTCTTCTGTTATTCGCCAGGTTGATAAATGCTTCAAGCAGTTCGTCATCTGATCCTTCAAATTCGCTCATCACTTTTTCTTTATTGACTTTGAGCCAATCCTGCAATGCCTTGTTTAAATTGTTCAGACGTTGAATATGAGCCGGTTCAGTGCATGCAATTATCAGTGCATCTAAAGCGTGATGACGATGATCAAATCGTTTACTCCATTTGATGTTTGATTTTATTTCATCATCCTTTATCATCGCAAATGTTTTTTCGAATCTTTCCTGTGTAAGTTCTTTAAACTTTGCTGTCAAACCCCAATGGTGTCGTAAATAATCAGTAATTCCACCGGTTGTTGTTTTAACACTCTCGCTTCCAACTATTTTTGAGAGCTCTTCCCGCACCTTAATTGAAATATATTGTGTATCTTTAAGTTGTCTGGAAATAGCATCTTGAGGAATTTGAGTTGCTAACAAATTCTTACGTTTTCGACCATGAAAATTTTTGTTAATGTGGTCAATAAAATTATCTTTGGAAAATAATTTCTCTGTCGTCGATCCTGTTTCAAAGTACTCCCAGGAAGTTCTGTTTCCTTTGTCAATGTTCACACTTCTTTCACAGATGACCTTATTCGTTTGGGAATCGTCAAAATATCGTGATTTAGGAATAATGTGATCTATATCGTATATACCATGATCAAAAAGTTTGCTTAAGGGAATTGGTTGTCCTGTGTATGGCGATAAACACTTTTGTTCTTCCCACAATTTCATTTTTTCCAACTCGCTAGGTGTAGGCTCTTTAGAGTTTGAAAAAGGAAAGGTCTCAATAGCCTGCATGCTCCATAGTCGATATCTTTCAATGTTACCCAGAGAGGTTTCTTTATTTAGTTCATTTAATCTTGTTTTTATTCTTTCATTGGTTTTTCTATTTGCTTCTCCCGCTTTATATATTTTGTCCCTTTCCTGTGCGCTATTTTTTAATTCTCTCGCCAATTCAACTCTTATTTCATCGGGCTTTATATGATAATGACTCCAGATTTCTTTAACCATTTTAAGAGTTTCATTAATCATCTGCTCGGCTAATGGGTTCCGCAATTGGCCAACTGGTAAATGTTTAATCATACCGGGTGACAGCATTTCATTTCCTGAAAAGTTTTCCGCGGTGTGTTTTCCATAAACGATAATTGCAGCATAGGTACTCTGCATCCCCCCTCGCGTTAGTTGTTCAACCTGATGTTTTTCAAGTAATTCCTGAACAGATTTCAAAAACGGATCGATTTGAATCTCATTAATTAATCGACTAACGGTGTCGTGAATATCTAGCGGCAAATCAGGGTCAAAATAATTACTTGCCCTCATAAGAGGCAGGATTTTAACTATTGCTTTGAGAGAAAGAGAAGCATAAGACCTAGCGAATTTAATTTTTGAAAATCGAATAGTAAGTTTATCCAGCTCGGACACTTCTCCGTAATTTTCTAATATAAAAGAACGAATGTTTTTACAACGATCACTTTCCAAGTCATATTCATTACCTTTTCCGTTATAAAGTAAATCCCAAAATCGCGTAAGATTTTCCGGCTCGTTTAGTCGCAATTTATCAAACCAATCTTTCAGTTGATTTTTTAAAAATATTAGTGTTTCATTACCTTTGAGCTTCGCATCTCTGTGTATTCCATTCAAAAAGCTTTCATTCCTCATGATGACACCATCTCTTTCAAGTTTGGAATATACCCCTTTTGCAGATAATTCTTTTTTTTTCTGTAATTCATCGAATAACCATGCTTTTAATTCGTGATTTACCGGAACATCATGGTATTCATATTTAATTTCTCCGTTTTTTTTGGTTCCGGAATGAATTTTCGAGTTAATCGAAAGTTTATTGATCTGCTCCCAAATTTTAAACTCTTGAAATATCGGATGACTCTTTGCTAATACTTTTTGATCTTTTTCATATCGACAGAAGCCAATCAAGTCTGATTGATCTCTCAATTCTCTCTGAAAATAAATAATCTGATCTCGAATTAAATATTTTAATCCTTTTTCATTTGCTATTCCACGGTATTCTTTCTGTTTATGTTCTGGATTATTACCCGGAAAAATAAAATTGGAAATAGAATCCAGAAGAATTTTATCCTCTGTCAATCGTTTGAAGTCAGGGTTGTATTTCAGTTGTGTATTCCATATTGCATCGAACTCAGCTTGGTACCTTTTTCTTAGAATAACTTTATTTCGAAGTCGATAGGTAGGTTTTTCTTGAAGTTTCTGCAAGAAATATTCACATAAAAAATATTCACGCCCCGTTTCTTCAGCATATTTATTAAATTCGTCCTCTAATTCCTCCATAGATTTCCTCCAATTCGTTTTGCTGGGAACCGAAAAGAATATTGAAGAAACATCACCTCCTTTGTTTCGTCGAATTATTATTTGTAATTCCACTTCATCTCCTGTTTTCAGGGTGTTGAGGTTGGTTTCACCCTTATAAATATCTCCATCAGATTCAACCTCCAATTCGAATACATCCTTGCCTTTTTTCTTCAGTTGTAGCTTAATCGGTTCGGATAAAATGCGAACCGTCTGAGTAATTTTCTCGAATTTCAAGTTTCCTTTTTCTTCATTCAAATCTTCAGCTAATTCAATTTCATCATCATTCCCTCCCCCTGAATAACCCCGAAGTTGATTATAATTAAAAATAATTCTCCCAAATTCTTCAAGATTTATTTTTTCATTCAGTGCCTTGACTTTCAGTTTTATCAAATCTAATGAGTTTAATTGTGACGTTTTTCTTCTGATCGGTAAAAGATTTACTTTTTGTATTTTCTCGGGATCAGAAAATGGTTTCGAAAATTGAAATTGGGAGTGCAGCATTCCCAATCTGTACAAAATATAGAGCAATTTATTCCTTCTTGTTTTGTACCGTTTTCCCATTCTTCGAATACTTCTTGCCATCCTTCTTGTGGCATTTTTTGTTTGAGGATTACCTTTTTCAAATTCAGATACTTCCGCACCCATCGGGACTATCCGACTACCCATTCCAACTATTTGTCCATCTTCTTTGTCAATCAAAGCCCAACCGATAGAATTAGTACCGATGTCAAGTCCTAAAATTTTTTTCATGATTTTGTGGTTTGAGTTATTTAATGTTACTTTGCAGTACAGTCAAAAGAGCGATTCACAATAAGGATTATTCCGTTGTGAAACTTATACAACAGTCCCCCAGCAATGTGGGATTGTTGTTTTTTAGGTCGGTTTGACCTCTCGAATTCACCCTACAAATGTACTTAAATTTCTCAATTTCAAGATTTCTGGGAAACTGAGAGCTAAATCACATTCCATCGGGGTAATATTGGATTAGAATCCAGTTTTTCTTCCATATTCTTTAAGAATCGCCTGTTTGGGAGCCTTCGTGGCAATAAAACACGAAAAATAATTTAGCTGATTTTCAGCTATTTACATCCAAATATGCAAATAATTGAAAAATATTTTCAATCACCGTTAAACATTTGGTCGGTTTTATACTCTAACTATTAAAAAGCATCACAAAAATAACTTAAACTAAAAACTTTCCGCCTATCCAGCTTAACCATTACGCTCCTTCTTATTGAATGCAAGTACAAACTTTATTGTAACCGATGCAGGTAATTAGTGAGCGTTCCGACACGGCGATCAGTGTCAGGGAAAAATGGCTTTTACGTGGATATGCTCTTTTACCCTCATATTTAATCCCTCAGCACGGTGAGAGTCCTGTTAATAAAATGGTTGTAGCCAAAGTAAAAGTGCCAACTGCAAATGTGCCTGAGAAGGTAGTCTTAATCGACACCCTCGCAGACAGGTTAGAAGGTAATTCTAACTTTCCGACACCGAAACCCACGGTCTCAGCGCTCAGAGCTGCGGGTAACGCGCTACGTGCGGCGAACGAAAATGCCTTGTTTAAAGGCACTGATCGCACCCAGGCGGTTCGTACTGCGGAGAAAGAAGTCGATAAACTTCTTAGGCAAACGGTGTTGTACGTTTCACTCGAGGCTGAGGGTGATGCAGACAAAATCTACTCAGCTGGTCTTTTACCGGTAATCCGTAAAAGTACACGTGGTAAAAGGGAGCAACAGGCTATCCCGGGTCCGCTTCCCGGAACATTGACGCTGATCGCAGCGTCAATGCCAAACTCTTACAAGAATTGGGAAGAGTGTACAGACGTAGTCCTGACTGAAACCAGCACCTGGAAAGTCATTGCGCAAACAATGTCAGGCAAGGTCGTTGTGAATTCTCATCAGAGCGGTCAACATCTCTGGGTTCGTTTGTTTACTGTGTCCAAAGCAGGTGTTTCTGCTTATTCGGACCCGATGTCGGTTATCGTCAGGTAGCCACCCCACCTCTCCTCCCCATGATCACTGAGCGAAGCCGAAGCGTGGGGAGGTCGGGAGGGGCAAAAAGGGTTGGAGAAATCTGACCCTTTTTTTATTTCACCTCCACCTCATCCACAAACAGCCAGGAGTCTGCACCGGGACTCTCGTGCCAGGAGGGAAGCTTTCCGTAACCAATCGCTCTTATTCTTACAAAACGGGCTTTTACAGTTCTGATGTCCTGATGGAAATTAAATATCTGTACTTCATTATCAGAGTCTTTTATAATATTATTTATCGATGCGACTTCTATATATGTAGAATCGTTGGACGAAATTTCGAATATGACTCTTTTCGGCATCATGATCCACGATCTGGTATCTTGCAGAAATCCGGCTGAAACAGAAGAGATTAAATGCTCTCTTTTCATGTCGATAACTGCTTCGAAATTTTGTCCCTGATAGCCTTGCCAGTTGCCCTTTCGCCAATCTTTTTCGCCGCGAATTCCGTCTAACAGCCCTTCTGCACCACCCGCATCGTATTGACTCGAATATTTTGAATTTAAATATATTCTCCAGTCATTGCTTGCAGTATCGTGTTTAACATACCTGGCTGAGATAGTTTTACTATCTTCATAACCGGGGGCAACAACTTTTGCTTTTATTACCGCACTCGTTTCAAGAGAAAAAGCTGTTCTATATAGATATGAATTTGTATCGGGCTCCTCACCTTTGAAAGTGAGATATATTTTTTTGTCTTTAATAGAATGATCACCCGTCCAAACCGAAACCATTAAAGTATCCCGAAAACTGATATTTGTTGGTTCGAAAACCGGAGCCGGTAAAATCAATTCATCATGAATGCTGCTCGGCGGGATATTTTCTTCTCCCTTCCCCCAATCGAGACTAAGTGAATCATATCCTGTATATTTTATATTTCCACCATTTATAATATCCTGATGAGAGATATATGAATGATTTGTTTTCTTTCCATTTAAAGTTTCTCCAAGAATAAATGTTTGTGAAGAACCGCTTTTTTGTATGGTGAATGTTTTTCCATCTTCAAGATGAATGATCGTTTTCGAAAATAGCGGAGTACTCAGATTGTAAGTTGGCGATCCGGGTGTAACAGCATACAATCCCATCGCACTCATTACATACCATGCACTCATTTGTCCGCAGTCTTCGTTGCCGGAAAGCCCGTCTTTCGAAGTGTTGTACAAACTGTCCATAATATATTTCACTTTCGTCTCTGTCTTCCAGGGTTTACCGATATAATTATATAAATATGCCATGTGATGACTCGGTTCATTTCCATGTGCATATTGGCCGATGAGTCCGGTGATATCTGCCTGATCTCGACCGGTGGTCTTGCTGCCCTCACTAAACAGTTTATCTAATTTTTGCTCAAATCGTTCTGCTCCTCCCATTCTTTTTATTAATCCTGAAATATCATGAGGAACAAAAAATGTATATTGCCAGGCATTTGCCTCTGTATAATTATTATTTACCTCTCTTGGATCGAATGGATAAACAAATCCACCATTCGTCCGTGGTGTCATAAATCCGGTTTGACCATCATAAATATTTTTATAAGACTGAGCACGACGAATATATTTTTTGTAATCATCTTCATGGTGAAGAAGTTTTGCCATTTGCGCAATGCACCAATCGTCGTATGCATATTCGAGTGTCTTCGAGACAGATTCATTTTCATCTTCCTTCGTTAGAAATCCTTTTTCAATATATGCACCGAGACCGTATCTGCCGGCTGATTCAGCGCTTTTTTTCATTGCTTCGAAAGCCAGATTAAGATCATAGTGCATAATACCTTTTAATGCTGCATCAGCAATTACAGAAACAGAATGATAACCGATCATACACTCTGTTTCATTCGATTGAAGTTCCCAAACGGGTAACAATCCGCCTTGCTGATATTGACATAAAAAAGTGTTGATCATATCATTCACCATCGAGGGTTTTATAATGGTGAAAAGGGGATGTAAAGCCCGGAAAGTATCCCAAAGAGAAAAAACCGTATAATATTTAAATCCATCTGCTGTATGAATTTTGAAATCTCTTCCTCTGTATTCACCATTAACATCAGAGTATAAATTCGGCGAAATCATGCAATGA
>JAHEYM010000137.1 GCA_023251595.1 Bacteroidota bacterium | reverse complement strand
GGAACCGAATCCTGTTGTGGTTTTGGGGGAACTTTTTCCGTTAAATACGAACCGATCGCTGTTGCCATGGCAGAAGAGAAATTGAAAAACGTCGAAGCAACCGGAGCCGAATATTTAATCTCTACCGATCAGTCCTGTATCATGCATCTCGATTCGTATGCAAAGAAACAGAACAAACCATTTAAGATGATGCATATTGCCGATGTGTTGGCAAGTGGGTGGTAGCCTTTATTTCTTTTTATACTCCGCCAGCGGATCAGCAACCTTGGCGTGGGTTTTTGCTTCATAAAAGACTTTGCCGATCCTATCGATATGATTTTTTAAATCTTGGTGAGATAATGAACGTAAATCGACAAGATCAACCGTATATGGTAAAGAACTCTCTTCAAATTCCGAATAAAGTTTTGTGATAATATTGAAGTTGACTCCTTCATTTACGATGGCTAAATCAATGTCACTGCCGAATTTGTATTTACCGGTTGCGCGGCTACCGAATATATGAACTTCTCTAACTTCCGGATATTTACTGAAAATATCATAGAAAGTATTCATGTCCCTCTCAGTAAGTCCAAATTTATTTCTGGGTGAATCAGTCATTCAACAAATTTAAGAATTCAATTTTATTTCCTCGACAAACAATTTATATAAATTCTCTAAAGCAGGATATACCTCACTTCTCAATTGAATTTCTGATTTTTCAAATTTTTCGCCATCATAATCATGAGATAGTTGGTTTCTTATTTCCACCCCATCAATTAAAGCCTGTGCAAAATCAATAAAACTGCTTTCCTGTGCTTGACGGATCGTATCTTTTGGAGAAGGTTTGAATGAGAATCCTTTCTCTTCAAGAAAATCCTTTAAAACTTTCCATGAGAGGTCTATGGTAAATTCGAACCGCTGAACCAGACCATTTCTTTCAAGTTCATTCAGGTTTTGAGCATCAATTGCTTCCTTTAAACTTAGAAAAGCTTTTTCAAAAGTGGCGAATCGTTGTTGCCAGCGGGTGTCGGGGGTTTCCATGTGGTAAAATTAGGAATTATTGTTTTAATTCTAATGTTTTCATTTTTTATCTATTAAAATCAATCTATTCTCAGTATATTTTTGTCTTAGTTTTTCAATATGTTTATTGTCATTTATTTTATGCTCAATCTCAAATATTATTATTTTTGGTTCGGTATTAATTTTTACATTTTCAAAGTTCAGTCCAATCAATTTATCCAAACTATATTTATTATTTAAATTTAACTGTATAATATTTTCATAAATCTTTTTATAAGAATTGAGAAGTTCTGTTTTGTGATTCGGATCGTTCAAAACTTTCTCATATTTTTCAATTTGTTGGAATATTTTCGGCTCCAACTCGTTTTGAGCACGGATTTCGTTGTTTTTAGAATGCTTTGCTTCATAAAAAACTAAGATTATTCCGCTATCAACAACTCTCTCAACCGTAAGGTAATCAATACTTCGTGTGCCAAATCCTTGTTCTCTTCCAAAAGTGATTTCAACGTCCAATACACAGATTTCGTTGTTTTCTAAAATATTTTTTTTAACTTGTTCTTTTTCCTGACCTTTATGCTCATAAGCATTCTTTTTCAAATTATCAATGTCACATAAATGATCATCCCCAATTTCTGTGTAACCTTTCTCACAAATGTCAATATACTTTTTATGAGTTGTCCATTTAATCATTTTTTTTCTTTTCCGAAATTCTATTTTGCAAATACTTTGTCCAAAATAGTAAACGTTGAGATATTCGTTCCGAATGGCAATAAATAAATCCTTATCTCCCCGCATTTTCTGGAAATAAATATTTTTATTTAATGCTTCAATAAAATATTTATTGTCAATTCCTCTTTTAAACTCGCTCATAACTATTTATATTTAAAGTTTATATTCTTTCCCATCGTCCCAAATATCAACACTAGTGAAGCCCACTTTCTCAAATTCTTCTTTGAATTTATTTCGGGACGCTGTATGAATCGGGACAATTTTTTTTGCGGTCAGTGCTTTTGCAAATTTTATTAAGTCCGGAACGGTTGCATGACCACTTGTGTGGATGTGCTTATAACTTATGCATTTGTCGTTTTTAAGTGGGTTAATCAATTGAGCGAGATAATGGGTATCGTCATTTAAATAACCTTCCCATTGAGAATATATAAGATTTATTACTCCGTGGTGTTGAAGATTTTTAATTAAACCCAGGTTAGGTCTTCGAGAGAAATAAACAAACTCGAAAGGCTTATTAAATACATCGTTACCAATCGTTTCCTTTTCTATTCTTTTTCTGAACAAATTAAATGATTCATGATTTATTTTATCTACTTGTCGTTTGTCAAGATAAATTTTGATTTCTTCCCACTCTATTTTAGGAATTCCCTTGGAAACTTTTGCCACCATTTCCAAGACCCAGGCAGAATAGACATCAATCACAATTTTCTTTTTTGCTTTGCGACATGCTTTAAAGACTGAGACAAAACGATCAATATTTTGACCAGAACTTATGACGTAAGTAATGTTTTCTTGCTGACTTATAATTTCAAGAATCGCATTCTCCACGGAATCTTCTGTTTCGTACAGGTGATTTGTTCTTTCGACCATGGTACCTTCCATCAAAAGTAAATCAATGTTTTCTGGTGGATTGTCAATTAGTTTTTCAAATACAACTTTTTTTCGGCCTGTTGCTCGGAAATCGCCACTGTAAAATATTTGTTTCCCATCAGCTTCTATCAAAAATGCAAAAGATTCGGGTGTCGAGTGATCTGTCAAGAACGCCTTTACCTTAAAAGTCTCCGCAATTAAAAATGGTTTATATGGTAATATAAATTGAAAATTCCCTTCAGATAATTTTCTGGCTGTAAAGATTTTTGCAGCATTTATTAAATCCAATGATAGCTGTCCAATGAAAATTGGAATTTCTCTGCCACTTACTGCATCCATTAGTCCGTAATGGTCTTGATGAGGATGGGAAATTAACAAAGCATCTACCTTATTCTGTACATAAGAAACATCCAAATTATTTGAGTCAAGTGGAGACCCAAGGTCTATCCACAGAATTTTACCGTTGTCAGCGGTTAATTCTACACAAGTTCCGCCAATCTCTTTTGTACCTCTATAAATTTTTACTTTCATTTATTTTTCCATAAATATTCCCACAATACATGGTCTGGTTTCGGTATTTTTCGGCGTCGCTCGAATTTAAGATATTTGGCTTTCAATTTATTAAAATCTCCATTCAAACATAAGGCATCTAACATTGCCTCTCTTTTCATTGATAAGTCACCAAGTGCTTCACCTAAACTGTCGAAATTATCATCGACAAAACTTTCATAACGTTGAGGATTCCAAATGTGGGTTATTAGCCAGCTTTTCGGTGGTTCTGTGATTTCTTCTTCATAAAATAAACATTTCTTTATTTTAACACCCATGAATTTATTAGGGATCGGAAACTGTTTGTGGTTGAAAACAACCGGAAAAGCTACTCCGATTCTTTGAGGTCTATCCGGCTCGTCACCGTTTGAGTTTAACCTGATGATAACCCTATACTTTTCAAGGTGTCGAAATTGAGTTTCAAAAATCTCAAATATCTTAATATAGTTCAGAGTTAGAGATTTTGACCGAAGCCGTTCAATGGTTTTGCGTGGTGGATAAGTCATTTTCAGTGGTCATAACGCGTCAATTTACCACACAAATGTAACCACATTTTGCAGTATTCTTCATTGTTGTTGACAACTATTCATCTTTTTGGTTTTATTTCTAAAAATGTTTGGTTAACTATCTTTCCACCGCCCGATTGCACACATGGATCCCTCCTTCGTCTGGATGACAATCCTCTGGGCTGAAGGAGGGAAAAAGAATCCCACACAATGCATTGTCATCCTATCAAACGCGATGAATAATCTTTATTATGAGAAAATGTAAATGCGTTTGAGAGGATCTGTGTCTGCTTCCGGACGGCATGCTCTCGCTATTTTTAATATTCTATTGTTAATTGGAATAATTTCTATATTCTAAATATATATTAATTCATAAAAGTCTGACGCCCGCTTTTACACACAGATTGCTTCATCCCGATAAATCGGGATCCGCAATGACGGCTTCACAATGCAACGCAATCGTCATCACGAAAGAGGTCGCTGAAAAATAAAATGATTTAGAGAAATGAATTGCGACCGACTGAAGTGATCTGTGTCTGCTTCCGGACGGCAAACTGCTCTCGGCTACCGCCTTTTATATTTAGGATTTCGATTTGTATTAAAAACAGAAAGAATGTGTATTAAATGTTGTTTTTCAAAAACCTGATATATGACGACATAAGGAAAACGGTTAACAACACCTTCGCGTTTCTTTGCCTTTTTTACTGGAAAAATGTTTGGCTGCAATTCAATGAGTTCAATAACTTGTTCAACCTCTTTAATAAATTCTTCGCCAAGATTAATTAAATTATTTTCGTACCACTCTATCGATTCTAGGTATTCCTTTTCTGCTAAAGGGTGAAAAATGATGAAATAAGCAGACATAATTATTTTTTCTTTGAAATCAGTGCCCTTCCTTTCGCTTTTACCGAACTCCAATCTTTACCGATATTACCTTTCTCCATCTGTAATGAACGTCTTTCCATTTCGGCGGTAAATTCCTTTGTCCAAATGTGACGCTTCTCTTTTATCTCATCCTCAACAATTGTATAAATCGCTTTTATCTTTTTTTCATCCGCAAAGCGGATGTATTCAAATAAGCGTTGACGAATAGCTAAGTCTGTCATAGTTTGCTGTTTTATGTGCCGATCTTGATTCTGTTTGCCAAAGATAAGCAACTTTCGATACAATCACAAATTTGCTAATGCCATAGACATGAAGCGTATTGTAACAACGGATTTCAATCCCCGCACACATGGTACACGCACACGCTAGAACTGTGAACTTGATTCAAATGATCCCTGACCTCATAAACGTTGTCTTCCGCTTGAATAATCAAAAAAAATGATTTTGATCACTTATTAAATTTAAATTCCGCAAAAAAAAGTGCTGCTACTCCTTCTTCTTCACTACAAAAGGCGTCTGATAAAAATAAAACCAATTAACCTGATTCTGAGCTGTGATAGGATAAAGACAATTCCAACCTGCCCAATCGGTCTGGTTTATTAATATCATTTTCGTAGGACAAATATTCTTTTTCCCAGACAACTTAAATTCCTTACTGACTTCCGGAAATATATGCAAAGTGTCATTCACCATTTTCCAAATACCTTCTGCAGAGTCCGTTATTCTATAATTAATAAATTTCTTCCATTTAAAAGAATAATCCTTATCCAACTCAATGGAATATTCAATGGGGTGAATGCTGTTTTCTTTATTATAAATTTTGCAACCATAAGTGCCGGGAACCTGATTGACGGCTTTTATCAGGTGAATTCCCTGACGTTGAAGTTCGTATTTATAATAAGTGTCCTGTTTCTCTCCATCAACCAAAGCATCGATCGTTTCAGTAGGATAATGCCATCCCACAAGTCTGAAATCATGAAAATGATAATCCCAGTCAGGCGGACAATACTCATTCTCTGTATTCGAAGAAAGTCTGAGCGTATCATTTGTAACTTTCCATTTTCCGGTCACCAAAGTATTACTGCTGTCCGGATTATTTTGCTTTTGCCAAATAAAAGTTCTATCCCTTTTAAGTTCGAGAAAAGAATGAAAATACAAACTATCAATAATTTGACTATATTCCTGATACTCATAATTACCAATGAGGTGTCGTTCCCTTCGCTTTTGACAATACGCCAGAGAAGATATTAAAGTCAGAATAGTAAAAATATAAAGTTTTCTAAATCTCAAAATTCTATTTAAGAATTGCACCTGATACCATTCACTTTTCATTCTTCACTCTTCACTTTTCACTTTTCACTATTCACTCTCACCCCTCATTCTCCTTATCCAAATACATCTGCACAATCTCGATTGCATTTGTCACTACATCGCTTAGAGCTGTTATATAACTGCCATCCTTTGCAATGGATATAGCATGTTTAATCGCTTCTGTTTCTTTCGGAATAATTTCATACGTTACTTTTTTACCCGACGATTTTATTCCTTTCAATATAAGATTTATAATTTCTTCTTCTGTCCTTCCTCGCAAATGTTTTTCCTGTCGAATAATTATATGATTAAACATTCGGGCGGCAATTGAAGCACATTCCATAATATCCTCGTCTCTCCGATCGCCTATTCCCGCAATAATTCCAACCTTGTGTTTCGACGGAATCGTTTCAAGGAAATCTTCTATGCCGAGATAACCGGCAGGATTATGGGCAAAATCGACCATCACCTTAAATTTCTTGAAATTAAATATATTCATCCTGCCAGGTGTAAGAGCTGCCCCGGGAATAAATGTTTCGAGAGATGATTTAATATCTTCGGTTTTAAATCCCCATAAATAACTAGCGAGGGTTGCTGCCAAAACATTTGCAATCATGAATTTCGCTTTACCTCCAATAGTTAACGGCACGTGGTTCGCCTGATCCACCCGCATTTTCCAATCACCTTTTTTGATGGTGATAAATCCATTTTCATATATAGCTGCAATTCCACCTTTCTTGCAATGTTCTTTTATTACTTTGCAATTTTCGTTCATACTGAAATATGCAATTTTGCAACTCAGTTCCTCCGCAATTTTAATACACTGCGGATCTTCTGCATTCAACACTGCCCATCCATCTTTCTTCACACTTTTCACGACAACACTTTTAACACGAGATAAATCATCTAATGTATGAATATCGCTTAATCCTAAATGATCTTCCTGTATATTTGTGATTACGCCGATATCACAACGGCTGAAACCTAATCCTGCACGAAGAATTCCACCACGCGCTGTTTCGAGAACTGCAAATTCAACGGTCGGATCTTTTAATATAAATTCAGAACTCATCGGACCCGTTGTATCGCCCTTCTCCAACATGTGATTTTGTACATATATACCATCCGAAGTTGTATAGCCAACTTTGTAACCATTGTTTTTTACAATATGTGCTATAAGTCTTGTGGTAGTAGTTTTTCCATTGGTTCCAGTCACTGCGATAATAGGAATTCTGCTCTGTTTTCCGGGTGGATAAAGCATGTCAATTACCGGCGATGCAACATTTCTCGGAAGTCCTTCGGTTGGAGAAAGATGCATCCTGAAACCCGGTGCAGCATTGACTTCCAGAATTACCCCACCATTTTCTTTTAGTGACTGTGTTAAATTTTTTGCCATTATATCGATTCCGCAAACATCCAATCCGATTACACGCGCAATTCTTTCGGCAAGAAATATATTTTCAGGATGCATCATATCGGTTACGTCGATTGAAGTTCCACCGGTGCTTAAATTTGCAGTTGATTTTAAATATACAATTTCGCCTTTTTTCGGTTTTGTTTCAATCGTATATTTTTTCTTTGACAATAAATCCAATGTATCACGGTCGACAGAAATTTCGGTTAATACATTTTCATGTCCATAACCGCGACGTGGATTTTTATTTTCTACAACAATTAATTCCTGAATTGTGTGATGTCCATCACCAACCACATGCGCCGGAACACGCTGTGCTGCGGCAACCACTTTATTGTCGATCACCAGCACCCTGAAATCGTAGCCGGTGATAAATTTCTCAACAATTACTTTTCTGCTGTATTTCTGCGCGAATAATAATCCTGCACATGCATCTTTCCAATTATTTATATTAATGGAAGCTCCTTTCCCGTGATTTCCGTCAAGCGGTTTCAACACAATCGGATAACCTATCCGTTCAATCGTGCTTGTCAGATCTTCTTCATCAACACAAATATCTCCTTTCGCAACAGGGATTGAAGCAGCGTATAGCATCTTTTTTGTTTCCTCTTTGTTACATGCAATATCTACTGCAATATTGCTGGTTTTGCAGGTGATAGTCGCCTGGAAACGCATTTGATTGATCCCATATCCAAGCTGTACAAGCGAATTTGTTCCGAGACGAATCCATGGAATATCCCGTGCAACCGCTTCATCCACAATGCTTCCGGTGCTTGGTCCGAGACGTACATCTTCCCGAATTTCCCGCATCTTTTTCAGATCCGCCTGAACATCGTATTTCTCACTTTTCACCAACGCCTCTGCAATTCTCACAGCTGATTCAGCGGCAAAGAGTCCGACTTTTTCTTCCGTATAACTGAAAACCACGTTGTAAATTCCTTTCGTTTTGGTTTCACGCGTGCGACCAAAACCGGTTTCCATACCAGCGAGACTCTGCGTCTCAAGAGCGATATGCTCGATGACATGTCCCATCCATGTACCGCGTTTTACTCGTTTGAAAAATCCGCCACGTACTTCTTCAGAGCAACGATGTTCAATCATACTTGGGAACATTGCTTCGAGACGTTTGCCGAAACCCTTGATTTTATTGGTAGGTTGCGTCTCCAGCTCTTCAAGATCAAGACGCATCTGAATTAATTTTTTTCGATTTACGCTCCAGATATTAGGACCGCGAAGTGCTTGAATATTGAGTATTTTCATAAATGTATTTTTTCGAATATCAAAATTTATAATTCTTATTCCTGCAATAATACTACAAATTTTTATACACAATCATTGTTTATTAATAAAATATTTAATCATTCTTTGAATTTTATTATTATCTAATTTTACATCATGAGTCCAAAAGGAAAATTGATGATCATCGGCGGAAGCGTTGATACAGGAAGTTTCACTGAGAAAAACTTTGACAAACAAGTCGAGAAAAATCTGAACTTTTTTGAAACAGGCGTCCTGAAACGGATGTTGACGGAATCCAAACACAAAGAAAATTCGCAGATAGAAATCATCACGACGGCTTCGAAAATACCGCGGGAAGTGGGTCCGGAGTATGCCAAAGCAATGGAATATCTTGGTGCTAAGAAGGTGAGCGTGATGCACATCGAGAACCGTGAAGAAGCCATCGATCCGGAACGTTTGGAGCGTCTTAGAAAGGCGGATGTCGTCTTTTTCACCGGTGGCGATCAGCTTCGTCTCACCTCCATTCTTGGCGGTACACCATTTCATGATTTACTCCTTCAAAAATATAATGAGGAAGAATTTCTTTTTGCTGGTTCATCGGCAGGTGCTGCGGCTGCGTCGAACAATA
>JAHEYM010000136.1 GCA_023251595.1 Bacteroidota bacterium | reverse complement strand
AGTGGGGTTCCGATTCTCTGGCAGGAAAAACAATCGCCGTGCAAGGTGTTGGTCATGTAGGTGAACATTTGGTAAAATTACTCGCCGCCGAAAAAGCAATCATTTATGTGTCAGATATCAGTGAAGATAATGTTCGTCATGTGTTGTCCCAATATCCAGCCATTCATGTTGGCGTAGATGCGATTTACGATGTGAAAATGGATATATATGCCCCCTGTGCAATGGGTGCAACAGTTAATACAGATACAATTAATCGTCTTTCATGTTCAGTGATCGCAGGTTCTGCCAATAATCAATTACTGGATGAAAATGAACATGGGTTAATGTTGATGAAAAAAGGGATTATTTATGCTCCGGATTTTCTGATTAATGCCGGCGGATTGATCAATGTGTTTTCAGAACTCAATGGTTACGATCGAAGACAAGCATTGGCTTCAACCGAAAAAATATATCAATTCACACTCGATATTCTCAAAAAATCAATTGCCGAAAATATTCCATCACAACAGGCAGCAAAAGAAGTAGCTGAAAAACGTATCGAAGAAGCGAAGAAAGCGAAATTGAACTTGAATGGACATTCTGTCTGAAATAATTAGGAATTAGGAATTAAGAATTAGGAGGAAATAAAATTCAATCATACATCTAAATATTATATTCTTATCCAAAATTCAATAACAATACCTCCTAATTCCTCATTCCTCATTCCTCACTCGTAATTCCTCATTCCTAATTCGTAATTAGTTTTATTAACCCAGTTCTTTAACAGACTATAAAAAACCATGCTCAGCCGCCGGCATTTAAGGATTAAAGTGATGCAGGCATTATACGGTCTCCATCAGGAGGAGAATCGTGCTACAGAAAAAGCGGAGAAGGAATTACTCCGATCAGTTGAGCGGACTTTTGACGATTATTTTCTTGTTTTTCTACTGTTTATCGAGATGGCAGATTTCGGTCGGATGCAGTCTGAAGACGCTGCTGACCTGGTTTCAACAAAACGTTTAAACACGATGAAACTTGGGACCAGATTTTATGAAAACAGATTCGTTCAGCGATTAATCAAGAGTGAGTTATTGGCTGATGCTGCAAAAACAAGAAAGTTAAGCTGGAGTTCTGATCGCGATTTTGTGGAACGTCTGTTCAATGCTGTCAGACGAACAAAAGAATATATACATTTTGCTGAACTGAAAGAATCAACATGGGAAGATGACCGTGAGTGTTGTATTCAACTATTGAAAAAAGTGATTTTCAATGAGGAAATGTTTGAACACACCATGGAAGAAAAAAGTCTTTACTGGGGTGATGATAAAGATCTCGTTACCTCAATGGTGATTAAAACTTTTAAAGGCTTTGATGAAGAGAAATTCGACGAGTCGTTTCAGCCGCTTTTCAAAAATGAACATGATGACACAAAAATGATTTTTTTAAAATGATTTCAGATAAAGCGAAAAATTGGGATTCAGAAAGAATTGCCCTGACGGATACAATACTCATGGAGATGGCTTTGACCGAATTCCTATATTTCCCGGGGATTCCGGTTAAAGTTACTATCAACGAATATATAGACATCGCGAAACAGTATAGTACGCCAAAAAGCAACGGGTTTATCAATGGGATACTGGATAAGTTGTTGCACGAACATCAAACATCAGGCAAAATTTTGAAGGAGGGTCGGGGATTGGTGCAGTGAAAAAAAAATCTTGTAAATTTGCACTTCAATCAGTCATGCTATGAAACTAAAACTTAACTTCTGTTTAACATTATTGAGTGTTATTCTCTTCCTTTCTGCCTGCCATAACGAACAGAAGGATCAAAAGGGCGTGAACTCTGAGGCTGTTTCAAATCCTGCAACGGCATCAGGAGATAAAAAAGAAACCAAACAGCCGGAATTTAAATTCGAAAGAGAGAAATTCGATTTTGGTAAAATTACCGAGGGTGAAAAAGTTTCTTATGCATTTAAATTCACTAATTCCGGTAATGCCAATCTTGTGATCTCTGAGGCACACGGCAGTTGCGGTTGTACTATTCCTGAATATCCGAAAGAGCCGATTGCTCCAGGTAAAACAGGTATTATTAATGTCACATTTAACAGCGAAGGGAAAAAAGGTGATCAACATAAAACTGTTACAATCACCGCCAACACAGTTCCGAATACCAAAGTCCTTGATATTATGGGAATGGTGGAAGCGAAATAATTAGGAATTACGAATTACGAATTAGGAATTAGGAGAAAATCCCGGTTCCCAATTAGTAATTCGTAAATCACAATTATTATTTAATACCAAATATATTATTCTTCTAATTCCTAATTCTCCACTCATACCTCCTAATTCGTAATTTCTAATTCCTAATTAATAAACAAATGACTCTTTACTCAATTCTACTTCAAGCCGCTCCTGCTGCGGGTGCTCCGGGTGCACAATCACCAAGTGCACTACCTACTTTAATTATGATCGTTTTAATGATCGTAGTTTTTTACTTTTTCATGATTCGTCCCCAAATGAAGAAAGCAAAAGTGGAAAAGAATTTTAAAGAACAAATTGTGAAGGGTGATAAGATTGTAACGCTCGGTGGCATTCACGGAAAAATCGTGGAAGTTGCAGAACGCACTTTCATCATTGAGGTTGAAGGTGGAAACCGCCTCAAAATCGAGAAGAGTGCAATCTCCATGGAAGCAACCAGATCATTGGCAGTTGCTGCGGGAGTGACTCCAGCAAAATAAATATTCCCATCATAATCAGCTTTGAAAACACCAAGGGTTTTCAGATTGTTTAAACAACGCGATGAAGATCGTGGAAAAAGTTTAAACAGACGGTTCACTACTTATATTATTTGCTGTTTATTCGCGTTGAGCTTTTGGTTACTCCTTGCACTTTCCAGAAATTACGAAAGCAGAGTTCAGTTCGAAATCGATTATCAGAATTTACCTGCCGATAAAGCTTTATTGGTTACTTTACCTCATTCATTTAATATAACATTAAATGGAAAAGGATTTGATCTTGCGGGACTTCAGTTCGGAAGACCTAAATTACCTGTTCAAATAAATATAGAGAGTAATTCAATCATCCGTCACTCCGACGGTTCTATGGAATATCGCCTTCCTTCTAAATCCTTAATTCCCGATTTTAATAAAATTATAGGATCAGATTTAGAGATTGTTGCAATCGACCCCGATACCTTACACCTGAGTTTTACGGATATTCAGTTGAAACGTGTCCCGGTGCATCCCGAACTTAAAATTTCTTTTTCCAAACCCTACGATATGAAAGGAGATTATAAAATATTTCCTGATAGTCTCACCGTTTCAGGTCCGCAATCACAGGTTGATTTGATTAAAGAAATTAAAACAGAACCGGTGGAGATCAGTAATCTTGATCGTCCTCTTTCGAAAATTCTGGATATAGAAAAAATTAAGACATCGAACGTTTCATACTCGGCCGATAAAATTTATCTGACGGTTCAGGTTGAAGAATATACTGAAAGTTCAATGACGATTCCGCTACAGGTGCAGGGGGTTCGGCCGGAACTGCAGGTGCGCGTGTTACCTGAGCATGTGACCGTCTCATACAGAGTAAGTCTGCCGGACTTTAGCCGTGTTACGCCCGAAATGTTTACGGCACTCGCTGACTTTAGTGAATTTGAACCGGGTGTCACGAATAAAATCCGCGTTCAATTAACCAAGATTCCTTATTTTGTAAAGTCTGTGAGTGTTTCGCCATCCATGGTCTCATATATATTGGTGAAATAATGTTGAAGGTTGGTATCACAGGGGGGATAGGCAGCGGGAAATCGATGATCTGTTCTGTATTTAAAGTGTTGGGCGTTCCGGTATTCGCTGCCGACGAGGTTGGAAGAGATTTATTAAATTCTGATTCAAATATAGGAAAATATATTCTCGATCATTTTGGAACAGAAGTATTTGGTGAAGATGGTAAACCGGATAGAAAAAAAATAGCGGAAATCGTATTTGCAAATCCCGATAAGTTGCGTGAATTCGATTCGATTATGCATCCACGTGTGAAAGAAATATATAATAGTTGGCTGTTTACAAAAAATAATTCTCCTTATGTGATACATGAAGCGGCTATATTAATTGAAAGCGAATTTTATAAATTGTGTGAGATTATTATTTTGGTTGAAGCACCTTTAAATCTTAGAATAAATCGTGTGATCAAAAGAGATGGATTATCTACACAGGAAATCAAACAGCGAATGGTAATGCAGTATACCGACGAACAACGCAGACCTTTCGGCGATTATACGATAATGAATGACGAAAATTCCCCGGTACTTCAACGAGTACTTGATATACACAATTCTCTCTTGAAAATGGGAGAAGTGAAGACCTGAAATGAAAGCGCGACAAACCAATATATTTGAACCTGTTGATATACCGGAAGCTTTTGCTTTGCTGGAAATGACACGCATTGGTTTATTCTGTAAAAAAGGTGGTTTCTATCTCGATCCTGTCAGAGTGGTTGATATCGCCGTAATTTCCCATGCACATTCAGATCATGCGGTCAGAGGACATAGAATGGTTGTTTGTTCAGAACCTACTGCGGAATTAATGAAAATGAGGATGGGAGAAAATGCTGCAGGAGAATTTAAAATATTGAAATTTGGTGAATCATTTCAAATCGGTAATGTGAAAATAACTTTAATCCCGGCCGGTCACATGCTTGGCAGCTCTCAGGTGTTGATGGAAACGGGGGGACTAAAGCATTTATATACCGGGGATTTTAAAGTGCAGTCCGATGCCTCCTGCGAAGCATTTGAATCTGTAGAGGCCGATGTGCTATATACGGAATCAACTTTCGCACATCCGCGTTACAAACACCCTGACCCCGTTGTTGAAATTCAAAAATTAAATGAACTGAATCATGATAAAATTATGATTGGTTGCTATTCAATCGGAAAAGCCCAGAGACTAACTTCTCTGATTTCAAAACACTGTCCCGAAATATTAATTCTCGTGCATCACGAATTGGTGAGAGGGCATAAAATGTATGAAAAATTTGGTTTTGATTTGGGTTCCTGGAAAAGATATAATAAAAAATATTTAAAAAATAATGCCAAAATTGTATATTTGGTTCCGCCTACTGAATTCAGAAACTTTAAAGACAGTAAAGAATTCATCACAATTTTTGCGACAGGCTGGGATTGGGTGAAAGGGAGTTCACGGATTACCCTTAAAATAAGTGATCACGCCGATTGGTATGATTTGAAAGATGTGATAAATAAAATGAATCCAAAAATGATTTACACATTACATGGAGATGGAAAACATCTGCAATATCATTACGCGATGAAAGGAATGAAAATATCTATGCTTCAATAAATGAAAATTCTGAATGTTGTACAAATTCATGCGCTGGATCAGGAGACCATCCGGAGAGAACGAATTACTTCTACCGATCTGATGGAGAGAGCAGCTACCCGTTGTACTGATTGGCTCGAGAATGAATTCCTGAAAAATTTTCCGATAAAAAAACAATTCCTATTTCATATATATTGCGGTACAGGTAATAATGGGGGAGATGGTCTTGCGATCTGCAGAATTTTATTGGATCGGGGGTACCATGCAATGGCTTCTGTGATTTGGCATTCACCCCGCGTTTCGGAAGACTTCACCATTAATTATCAAAAGCTTAGAGAAATTTATCCGTCATCCATCGCAGATATCAGAACTGAAAAGGATCTAATAAACAGTGAAAAGGATGAAATAATCATTGATGCGATATTCGGCTCAGGTCTGAATAAAATTCCATCGGGTCTTGCTGCAACGGCCATAGCATATATCAATGGATTAAAAAAAACTGTGATTTCAATTGATGTACCATCAGGTTTATTTTGTGATCAATCCACTATATTCCTGAAGGGCTCGGTTGTTAAAGCGGATTACACCCTCACTTTCGAGCTGCCGAAGCTCGCATTTATGTTTCCGGAAAATTCAGCGTTTGTTGGTGAATGGTTTATTATTCCTATCGATTCTGACTCTCAATATCTGAGTCAGGTTGAAACAAAAAATTATTTTACAACAATCGACGATATATTTCCACTCATCGAAAAGCGCAAATTATTTTCACATAAAGGAAACTACGGTCACTCATTATTAATCTGTGGTTCTAAAGGGAAAATAGGGGCTGCAGTTCTTTCCTCAAGAGCGTGCTTAAAATCAGGAACCGGATTGCTTACTGTTAATATTCCCGCTTGCGGATATAATATTTTGCAATCTTCTGTTCCCGAAGCCATGGTTATTTCTTCTGAAACTGAAGAGTTTTTGAGTGGACTTCCTCCTCTTGAAAAATATAACGCAATTGGAATCGGTCCTGGAATAGGACTCGAAAAAGAAACACAAAATCTGCTTAAATTGTTAATTCAGAATACGCCTGTTCCACTAATTATTGATGCAGACGCGATTAATATTCTGGCTGAGAACAAAACATGGCTTTCTTTTCTTCCTAAAGGATGCATTTTCACACCGCATATCGGCGAATTTACACGTCTCTGTGGACCTGCATCAACAGACTTTGACAGACATCAAATTCAAAGAGAGTTTTCATTTAAATATCAATGCTTCATCGTTTTGAAGGGAGCTAACACTTGCATCAGTACTCCGGAAGGAAATTATTATTTTAATTCTACCGGTAATCCGGGAATGGCAACCGGCGGAAGCGGCGATGCACTTACAGGAATTATCACTTCTTTATGTGCACAGCGCTACGCGCCACTATCAGCGTGTGTTACAGGTGTGTATTTACATGGACTCGCGGGAGACTTTGCGGCAACAGAGCTTTCTGAACATTCTGTTACCGCAACCGACATCATCGACTATATACCAAAAGCTTTTCTCTATCTCAGTAAAGAAACTTTTCCGAAGTAGGAGTGATCCAAACCATTCAGATCAGTGATCTGAATTTTATACACATATACACCAAGTGGTGCAGGTTCAGTGCTGCTGACAGCGGAACCGTCCCATGGTTTGTTGTAGTCATTGGTTTCATAAATTTCTTGTCCCCAACGATCAAAGATATTCATGTGGAATTCGTTGATCCCTGATCCGACACCTGTGAACACATCGTTTTTACCATCATGATCAGGAGAGAAGGCAGACGGAATGAAGAAGGTATAAACAGGATCGATCTTTACGAACTCGGTTACGGTATCAACACAACCAAACGGACTTGTAACTGTTTCCGTAACTATATATGTATTTGGGTCTGCAAACAGGTGCGTAGGGTTTTTATCGATACTGCCTGTGGTATGATCTCCAAAATCCCAGATGTAACTAAATCCATTCGTCGAGTTATCGTAGAAATGAATTTTTGGTGTCAATACATCAGAGAATGGCGGATCTGTAAGGAAGTTTGCTATTGGTAATGGATACACTGTCACAAATTGAGTAGTTGTTTGTGTAGACACACAACCATTAGAAGAAGTTACTGTAAGTGTAACATCATAAGAACCATCTGCGGTAAAAGTGTGTGTAGGCGCAGCGGTAATATCAGAGCCACCATCGCCATAGTTCCAGACCCAGCTTACAATGTTTCCAATTGCAACTGTTGAGTTATCCATGAAATTGGATGTCAAACTAACACATCCCTGTAAATTTGTACCGGAGAATAATACCGTCGGAGGTGGAATAACAATTACAGTCACCACGTCAGAAACACTTGGAGAGCCGCAACCGTCGCTCATCGTCACTGTGTAGTTTGTTGTGTTAACGGGAGAAACAGAGATAGGTCCGGGTCCTGCGCCGGCAGGTGTCCATGCGAAAGAGAAGTTTCCATCACCACCTGTTCCGGTGGCGCTGATATTTGCACTCAATCCAGCGCATATTACAACACCGGGTGATGCCAATACCGTAAGTGGAGGACTAAGTGTAATGGTCACCGTTTGCGGTGGACCGGCGCAATGATTTGCATCGGTTGTCACAACAGTGTATGTCGTAGTAACTATTGGAGAAACGGATTGTGATGGACCGGTAAAACCATTGTCCCAAGAGAAAGTGTAAGGAGGGGTACCACCATTTGCATTGGCAGAAATTGTTGCGGACTGACCCACGCAAATCGTGCTGTTTCCCATTGCAGCAGGAACTATGGGTGCGGGGTTTACAATCGTTACACTCGAGGTAACAGTACAACCATTTAGGTCTGTGCTTGTCACAACATAAGTTCCTGCAGAAAGCCCGTTCGCGAGGGCATTGGTTTGAATTGGGTTTGTACTCCAGGAGTATGTATACCCAGGTGTTCCACCAACCACATTCACGGTAGCGGTTCCGTCACTTCCACCATTACAGGTAATATTCGTTTGGGCAGAAATGTTTGAAACAACGACTGTCGGTTGTGCCACAGATCCACCACCGCTACCGGAGCATCCGATAGCATCGGTTACTGTTACTGAATATGTTCCTGCGGTGAGATTAAGAGCAGTCATGTTTGTTTGTGGTGGAACGGTATTCCAGCTATAAGTAAAAGGTGCTGTTCCACCCGATACACCTGCAGTCAAAGCACCATCACTTCCACCAAAACAGGAAACATCAATCGGGAGATAAACAAATGCCGAGAATGGAATTGGTGGTCCGACTACCATAGAGATTGTATCAATACAACCGGTTGCATCCGCAATTGTACATGTATAAGTACCGGCAGGAATATTAGATACTGTAGCCGTATTTCCTACGGAAGGAGACCAGACATAAGTAAAGGGAGGAGTGCCGCCGACCGGAATATCAACACCAGCAATACCACTGTTAGGTCCGGTACAATTCGTAGGAACGGTGAGGGCGTTAATAGTGAATCCATTTCCGGGAACAATCGTGACATTCGCAGTCAGGATCAAGGGAATACAAGCACCGGCAATAGTAACAGAGCAAGTATATGTTCCAGGGGTTAATCCTGTCGCAGTTGCACCGGTTTGGACAGGAACGGTATTCCATGAGTAAGAGAATGGACCGGGACTGTTACTGATTACAACACTTGCCGAGCCTGTAGGAACGCTACAAGTAGGATTTACGCCGGTAATAGCGATTGTAGGTTGAATTGGTGGGTTGCAAACCGTGCAAGTTGTTGTCTGATAATAAATACCTATTAAATCTATGGTGAAACAGTCGGACGACATATTTACACCATAATTCGCA
>JAHEYM010000135.1 GCA_023251595.1 Bacteroidota bacterium | reverse complement strand
ACACCTGAAGGCATCTTGGATATGCTCGAAATTAAAGGAATTGGTCCGAAAAAAGTAAGTGTTTTGTGGAGAGAACTTGGCGTTGAGAATATTGGCGATTTGCTGGGTGCATGTAACGAGAACCGTTTGGTTCAGATTAAAGGATTCGGTGCAAAAACCCAGGATATAATTCGTAAAGCAATCGAATTCAGGATAGGTAATTCCGGAAAATATAAATATGCCAAACTCGAAGAAATTGCAAAAAATATTTTATCGGTTTGGAGAAAGGAAATTCCTTCGGCATCCGTAACTTTTACAGGTGAGTTAAGAAGAAAATGCGAAATACTGACTTCCATCGATTTAATTTGTTTTGATACAGATATAGATAGGATTGAAAAGGTTATGGTGAAGTGTGGTTTTGAAAAAACAGAATCAAACGGGAATCAGGTTTTATCTTTTAGGAGTGAAAATGGAACTCCGGTACATATATATGTTACAAATCGTGATGAGTTTTATTCCAAACTTTTTGAGACCACCGGAAATGAAAAGCATATATCTGAATCAGGTTATCAATCCGGGAAGAAATTCGATTCCGAAGAACACCTATATGAATCTCTGAAATTAAATTTCATTCCTGCTGAATTGCGTGAAGGGTTGGGTGAAATAGAACTTGCTAAAAACAATCAGGTTCCGAAATTGTTGAAGCCGGAAGACCTGCGTGGAATTCTCCATAACCATTCAACATACAGCGACGGCATTCATACACTGCGTGAAATGGCAGTCTATTGCAAAGAACTCGGATATGAATATCTCGGGATCTCTGATCACTCACAGACAGCTTTTTACGCGCACGGACTTAAACCCGAAATGGTGCTGAAACAACATCTGGAAATTGATCAATTAAATATTGAGCTCGCACCATTCAAAATATTCAAAGGCATTGAATCCGATATTCTTGGCGATGGCGCTTTAGATTATGAAGAAGATATTCTTGCTTCATTCGATTTTATTGTAGCGTCCATTCACTCAAATCTAAGAATGACGGAAGAAAAAGCAACTGCAAGATTATTACACGCAATCGAAAATCCATATACGACAATTCTTGGACACCCAACAGGTCGTCTCATCCTCGCCCGCGAAGGTTATCCGATCAATCATGAAAAAATAATTGATGCTTGTGCCTGGAATGGAGTAGTCATAGAATTAAATGCAAGTCCCTATCGTCTTGATATAGATTGGCGATGGATTCAATATGCAATAAAAAAAGATGTGATGATTTCCATAAATCCTGACGCTCACGAAAAATCCGGCTATCACGACATGTATTACGGAGTATGCGCCGCGCGTAAAGGAGGACTCACAAAAGAAATGACTTTTAATGCAAAATCCCGGGATGAAATGACGAAATACTTTGAAGGAAGAAGAGTGGTATAATAGTCTGTTATCGATACTGGCTCCATCGAAAAATGAGAGATTGAACAAATGCCATTTTTGAACTATGGTCAGGCCACTTTGTTTTATTTCAGATGTTGTAATCATACCCCGTGCACCCTGCTTAATTTGATTCGAAAACATTTTTCTTAAAGTATCAAACTACAAGGTATCAGTTTTAATGATTAATCTCTCGTAATCATGTAAATATAAAGTATCGCTAAAATCCTCATTTTTATAAACAGGAAAATCTCCCTCCTTAATACCACGAAGGATTCGATCATTTAACAGAATGAGTGGTGCGTGCGGTAATGGGCTAACACTATCTGGTTTGATGTCTGTTGAGGACTGATAAAGATATTTGCCTTGTAGAGCAACAAGATGATATTGTTGAGTTATCCAATCAACGACAAGTGAATTGAAATATTTAGCCTGTATATCATCAAGAAACTTATGATATTGGATTATGCGTATCGCGACAACCGGGTCGGTAGCATGGCATACTAGCCATATATAATTATCCCATTTTCCGGTCGAATCATACTTACTGCTGTTGTGGTAAATATCGTAATTGTAAACTTATTTTGTATATTTTACACATAGTCATTTCAGCAAAATAATGAACTGTTTTACAACTCAGAAAAGATTATAAAAATTGCCCGCAAAGTCGCAAAGTCGCGAAGCCGCAAAGAAATAAATGTACTATCACATTCTCTTTGCGCCTTTGCGTCTTGGCGGGAAGCATATATTTATTCGCTTTTTGATGGACTATTAAGTTCGTTCCAATTTTCAAGTAATAATTTTTTCTTTCATACTTGGACATTGGGAGTTGGACATCGGAAATTGGAAATTCAAACCTTGACAATATATCGAATACACCTAACTCTTTTTAAGCACATACTTCATCTTCACCGAACATGAAAACTGCACCACTGGCTCAATCACGACTGGATTTATAACCGTGTCGTAACTGTTATATGCCAGTTTATTGTAGTAAACAGTTGTTGGTTTTGTCGCTTGATTATATGTAATAGAACCCAACGATTTTTTGCGTTGATAATTCAAAGAAGCATTCGAAAAAGCTGAATAAGATTTGTAACGTTCAATCGGATAACTGCTGTTAATATCTTCTGCCACCACATGATACATTGCTGTATTGAACTGAACACCGGCTTTTGTATACAAATCTGTTTTTTTATTCAGGATCGAGAGTGCTGTTTTTCTTAGTGTATCATAAATTGCTTCCATATTATTAATAAAATAATCCACTTTCACAATATCATATATTTCGTTTTTCGCCCCTTCAACCAAAATTTTATCTAATATCCTGCTGTCCGAATAATGAATGTGAACATTTTTGCGAAGTTCGAATCCGGCGGGAACCTCATTATACGTCTTACTGAAAATTTTCTTTTCCACTTCATACGTAAACATCGGAATCTGTGAGACAAGGTCTGTAAAAATTTCCGATTTATTAATTCCTAATTTCTCCAAATTATCAATAAATGAAGTAAGACGATTATTCATTAATTCATTGCATGAATCAAGCGTACTAGCCACTTGCGTAACTCCAAAAATCGCCACATACGAATCGGCTTTTATATTCATTAAAACCGTCGCATCCAAAATAATGGTGCTATCGTTTGAACAAACGGCAACCGGAAAAGACTCCCCCCTGCCTGAAGAATAATAACCTCTTTCTGCCGATTTGTAAGCGTTCATTGGCGCTGGCGGAGAATAGTCCGCATCATTGAGAATTGAATTTCCTGCGGCCTGTCCGTAACAATGAACAGTGAACAATGAACAGAAAACAGTTAACAGGAAAAGGGTGGTTCGAAGAAATGTGCTTGGTTTTTGCATGTACTAATGGTTTATAGTAAACATTATATTGATCGCCTTCACTGTTAACGGGTTTCTGATACTGAAACTGAAACTCGTGCGCAGCACGATGCAAAGCTATGTAAATCTGCACATTTTATCCAAAAATATGATTAATATCAGTTTTTCGGATTCAGCTCTTGTTTGGTATGAAACCGAATCCGTATATTTGAGGTATGCCAATTATCAATTCCGTCATTTCCTGGCTCATAAAAAAACGTCTTCATCAGATACAACTTTTTCTGAAGTATCCTCATGAAGTTCAGGATGAATGGCTCCGGAAATTGGTTTACGATGCGAAGGATACAGAGTGGGGGCGGAAACACGATTATCAATCCATCAAAAATTATTCGGACTATACAGCAAGAGTTCCTATCCAAGGTTATGAGGATATCAAGCCGACAATAGAGCGTTTAATGAAAGGTGAGCAAAATCTTCTATGGCCAACGGATATTCGTTGGTTTGCTAAATCTTCGGGTACGACGAGCGAGAAGAGTAAATTTATTCCGGTCAGTGAAGAGGCTTTACTCGAATGTCATTTTAAGGGTGGAAAAGATATGTTGTCTATATATACGAACAACCGGCCCGACAATCTGCTTTTTACCGGAAAATGTTTGGTGCTGGGAGGCTCCCATCAGGCAAATCCTTTTTCGGGTGAATCATGGTACGGTGATCTCTCTGCCATCCTGATGCAGAATCTTCCCTTGTGGATTGAATACATGCGAACACCTGAATTGTCGATTGCCTTAATGGATAATTGGGAAGAAAAACTGAATAAATTAGTAGAAATTACGAAGAACGAAAATGTTACTAATATATCCGGTGTACCTACGTGGACACTCCTTTTAGCGAAACGGATTCTTGAGGAAACCGGAAAAAAACATCTGCTCGAAGTTTGGCCAAATCTTGAATTATTTATACACGGTGCAGTAAGTTTCACACCTTACCGTGAACAGTTCGAAAAATTAATGCCACCGCCACGTGTTAATTTTCTTGAAACATATAATGCTTCTGAAGGATTTTTCGGAATTCAGGATTCACTCAATTCCGACGGACTTCTTCTCATGCTCGATTATGGAATATTTTATGAGTTTATGCCGGTCGATGATATTGGGACCGATTCACCCAGAACATTGAGACTTCACGAAATTGAAACAGGAGTGAATTATTCCCTCATTATTTCTACGAATGCAGGTTTGTGGCGATATATTCTTGGTGACACAATTACTTTTATTTCGAAAGACCCATACCGTATTTCGATCACCGGTCGAACTAAACATTTTATTAATGCCTTTGGTGAAGAACTTATTATCGATAATGCAGAGAAAGCATTGAAAGAAGCATGTTCAAACACATCGGCAGTGATCCGTGAATTTACAGCAGGTCCGGTATTTTTCAGCGAAAAAGAAAGTGGTGCGCATGAGTGGCTTATCGAATTCGAAACAGAACCACATGACATGGAAACATTTATCTATACCCTGGATCGTTCTCTTCAATCGCTAAATTCCGATTATGAGGCGAAACGACAGGGTGGACTTGCCCTGCGTCTGCCGATCGTTCGCTCGATGCCCGATTCTACATTTTATGATTGGATGAAATCGAAACAAAAATTGGGTGGTCAACATAAAGTGCCGCGATTATCCAACGATCGTCGTTACCTGGATGAAATTCTCGCATTCGCAGATCCTGTGCAGGTTTCATGAAAACACCCCCACCCTGCCTCCCTTACCCCCTCCCGAACTCCCCCAAATGGGGGAGGAGAAAAATCAATATGAATTTGTTGCGCAGTCACTATGACACAAAGAAAAGCTTCGTTACTCAAATGTACTGGTAGCCAAATATAAAGCATCTAATGCGTAGAAGAAAGTATTACTCTTTAACTCTTTCATTCTTTAACTCTTTCATTCTTTCACTTTTCACCATTCTTCATAGTACTGCGGGCACAACCGATAGTTGTAAATTAATCATCTCAATTCAGATTCAAGCTTCGTCTGTAGCATTAGATAAAATAGGAAATATTTATATTATTTCGGGAGATAAATTGCTTAAATATAATAAAGAAGGAGAATTACTCTCGAGTTTTTCCGATAAAAAAAGAGGTCCGTTGCAAAGCGTCGACCCAATGAATCCGATGAAAATTTGTTTATTCTATCGCGAATATGCAGAAGTAGTTTTGTTGGATGATAAGCTCTCTTTGATTGGTGAAGTAATGTTGAAAGATTGCGGCATTCAGCAACCGATGCTGATGTGCGCTTCTTACAACGATGGTGTATGGATATACGATCAGCAGGATTTTATGATGAAACGGATTGAAGGTGGGAAAAAAGTGATGCTGGAGAGCGAAAGTTTTCTCCGTCTTACCGGATGGAAAGAAGATCCAAATTCAAAAGACGCGAACAAACTGACACCTTTTTTAATGGAACTTCATCCGCAAAAAATGACGGAAATTGATCGCTCCATATATATACATGATCCGACATACGGAATCCTGATTTTCGATCAATCAGGCAGTTTTCTCCGCAATATTAACATGGACTCAATCTCCTGTTACGACAAGGTGAATGATATATTGGTTTACTTCATAAAAAATACGATGTGGCAATTGAATATAAAAAGCAGTTTCAAAAATAACGTCACTTTTTCGAACCTGGATGGGGAAGTTAGCGCTTGTATTTTAAGTCCGGATTTCCTTCTTGCAGTCGTTAAGAAAGATCGTGTATATTTATACGGGAAATAATCCATGCAATTCCGCATTAATTTTCTCCACAATTTCACCAAGTTGTTCCGGATTTGCCGCAAAATTATTGTTGTCGATGTCGATCACCAACATTTTACCAAGTTCGTAATTTGTAGTCCATGCTTCGTAACGTTCGTTTAGTCTTTTGAGATAGTCGATACGGATTGCATTTTCATATTCTCGACCGCGTTTCTGAATTTGTGCGACGAGCGCAGGGACGGATCCGCGTAAATAAATCAGAAGATCGGGAGGTTGAATAAACTGACTCATCAGTTTAAAAAGTGCCATGTAATTATTGAAATCGCGGGTAGTCATTAACCCCATCGCATGAAGGTTGGGTGCAAAGATGAACGCATCTTCATAAATGGTGCGATCCTGCACAACAGTCTTTGTCCCCTTACGGATTTTCATCACCTGAGAGAAGCGACTGTTCAAAAAATATATCTGAAGGTTGAAAGACCAGCGCTGCATATCTTCATAAAAATCGAAAAGATATGGGTTATCATCTGCGTCTTCATAATGTGGTTCCCACTTAAATTGTTTGGCGAGAAGAGATGTTAAAGTGGTCTTTCCCGATCCGATATTCCCTGCAATAGCGATGTGTCTCATGTGTTTTTTTCAGTGCACTAAGGTACTAATTCTCCACATAACAAATAAGGGCTATCAAAATTGACAGCCCTTATTCATTTTGTATGGATTATTTTACTTCAGTTTTGCAGAAGCTTTTACAGATTCATACAATTTCTTAGCATTGTCTTCAGTGTAAGTTTTACCTGATAAGAAGCCGTTCGACATTGGGCGTGCATCCTGAACAGAATATATTGCTCCATCTTTTTCAATGTAAAAGAAGAAATGAGCTTCTGGCTCATATTTAGTTCCATTCGCTTCATCTTTCATCTGCATGGAATAAACGAAACCGTTTGGTTCGTCAACAATTGCCTTTCCGTTTTTGTAAGAGGTTGTATTATTTATCGTGAGATCTTTATCCCCCTTCATTGCTTCTTTAATGTTGCTTACTGCCTGACTTGAGATCGTGATCGTATAAGCGCTGTTCAATAGAACATCAACGCCACCATTTCCATTTTTCTCAATTTTGGCATCCTTTGGTAAATTCAACATCATCGGAATCATTTTAGAAGCTGTACTGAGATCAGTAGCAACCCAACCTGCCACATCAATTTTAACTTCAGGTGCAGGAGCAGCTTTCGCATCAGATTTCCCGGCAGAAGCAGGTTCAGCAGTTCCACTATCTGTTGTTTTTGTTTCTGAACCTCCGCAGGAAGTCAGGAAAAACATTCCGGCAGCTAAAATACCTGTCAGCATGTACTTACTCATTTGTGTTGTTTTCATTTGGTTGATTTTAAATTTGAATGATTAAATAGAATTAAATTATTGTTTTTTCTTTGATTCAACTGAGAAACTGATTTTTACTTCATCACCAAGTGTAGTATTACTCTTCATGCCGAAATCGATACGATTGAATTTTGCTTCACCATCAAAAGTAAATACGCTTGGCTTGTCATTCTCGGGTTTAAATTCACCGGCATAATTAAAGAGTACATCAACAGGCTTAGAAACACCCAGCATTGTCAGATCGCCTTTTGCTCTATATTTAAATGCAGGATTTCCGGATACCGTATCGAACGAAGTTGATTTGTAAAAGATCTTTGGGTTTTTTTCCACATCAAAATAATCTGCTGATCTAAGATGTTTATCGCGACTCGCATTATTAGTTGTGATTGTTTTAATATCGAATGACATATCGAGAACGGCATTTTTAATTCCTTTACTCAGGCTGAATGTTCCTGTATCGATATTCATTGTTCCTTTTGCCGTAGACAACATGTGTTTGATATTAAATTCAACAAACCCATGCGCTTTATCAAATATATATGTACCATCGAGTGTAGCAAGATCATCAGAAATTTTAATCTGGGTTTCCATATGCTTTTGCACCGGATTTTTATCTGTGACTGCAATATGAGGTGCAATTACTAAAGAAACAATGGACATCAATTTAATCAGAATATTCATCGATGGACCCGAAGTATCTTTGAACGGATCACCAACAGTATCACCCGTAACAGAAGCTTTGTGCGGATCAGAACCTTTGTAATAAATCTGACCATCTATCTCAACACCTTTCTCAAAAGATTTTTTTGCATTATCCCATGCACCTCCTGCATTCGATTGAAAAATCGCCATCAGACAGCCGGAAACAGTGACTCCTGCGAGCACACCGCCCAATATTTCAGCACTTGATGTATCTTTAAAGACATCTTTCAACCCAAAACCAACAATTACAGGAACCAGCAATGCCAATGCGCCGGGAGCAATCATTTCGCGTAATGCAGCTTTGGTAGAAATGGCAACACACTTCTCATACTCAGGTTTACCGGTTCCTTCCATAATTCCGGGAATTTCACGGAATTGACGACGAACTTCTTTCACCATCGCCATCGCCGCTCTTCCTACCGCTGAAATTGCGAGCGAAGAAAACACGAAGGGAATCATACCGCCGATAAATAATCCCGCGAGAACCGGTGCTTTATAAAGATCAATCGAATGAATACCGGCTATTCCGACAAACGCGGCAAACAGAGCCAAAGACGTAAGTGCGGCAGAAGCAATTGCAAAACCTTTTCCGGTTGCGGCAGTCGTATTTCCAACAGCATCTAGAACATCTGTTTTCTGACGAACTTCTTTTGGTAATTCGCTCATTTCTGCAATTCCACCTGCGTTATCTGCAATCGGACCGAAAGCATCGATTGCAAGTTGCATCGCGGTGGTAGCCATCATTCCGGCTGCGGCAATTGAGACTCCGTAAAGTCCAGCAGCCATATATGATCCGACAATTCCGACTGCTAAAACGATGATCGGCATTGCAGTACTGCTCATTCCAACTGCCAAACCTGCAATGATATTCGTAGCGTGACCGGTTGAAGATTGACGAACAATAGTCATGACGGGCTTTTTGCCCATTGAAGTGAAATATTCCGTGATATAAGAAATCAGGGTTCCGACGGCTAATCCGATAGCAACGGCGTAGAAAACACCCATCGACGAAAATTCAGTCCCACGAAAAGAAAGCGTTGCGGGCATAATTTTCCGGATGATAAAATAAGAGGTGATCGTTGTGAGGATAATGGCAATCCAATTCCCCATATTCAAAGCTC
>JAHEYM010000134.1 GCA_023251595.1 Bacteroidota bacterium | reverse complement strand
GACAAGTGCTTCCTGAACAGATATCTTCACACCACGATTATACGCAACGATGAATGCCTGCATCCCTCTTGCCCGAATCTGATCCCGATGTGCTTTTGCTTCCATGTAGGTTCCATGAGATCCGACCATATAGCAGTAGCCTTGAGATTTATCGACGGATACGGGTTCTGTGACACCATAAGTATCACGGAAAATATTCTCAGGTGCAGGGTATGTCCAGGCTGCGATCTGTACTCTGTATTCTATCCCATCTACTTTAGATTCGGAATATGTACTCTGAGTCTGAGTTTGGGTTTGGGTTTGAGTCTGTGTTTGATTTCCTCTTTGTGGTTCAACATAAGTTGCAACCGGACCTGACTCAATTAAAATTCCTGCAACAGTAATAAATGATTTTGTAACTCCTTCTTCTATATAGTTAAACATACCATCAATAGACTGTTCACCAATCAGGGCAGATGAAACACTTACACGATACGAAATTTTGAAATCGGTTTCAGATGGTAAACTCATCCAGGTAAATTTTACGCGTTGATTTATGAATTCAAAATTAGCACCTTTTCCATCCACTACATAAGCAGTGAATCCTTGCGGAAGATCTTCCTGAATACTTGCTATACCGCTGAGATTCCCTTTTCTTATATATAGATCAACCTGAAAGTCACCGCCCGGATTCGCTTTCATCGGAATATTTCTTGCAACTTTTACATTAGACGGACCACCGGCATTTTGACTTGTATTCTGCGTCGTATTCTGAGTAGTATTTTGTGTTGTGTTTTGTGTGGTATTCTGAGTAGTGTTCTGGGTTGTATTCTGCGTCACTGCATCTTCAGAAATGTTAATATTAATTGGCGACAAATTATATTTTTGAGTTTCGTTATTATCTATATATGAGAAAACACCACCAATACTTTTAGAACCTGAAAGTGTTTTGTCTACATTAACATGATATGAAATCTGGAATTGAGGATCTGTTGGCAGAGCCATCCAGATAAATTTAACCTTCTGATTCTCGAAAGTAAAAGTTGCGGATTTTGTATCGAGTGGCGTCGCCATCATCCCTAACGGCAGTTCATTTTGCATTTTTGCAAATCCTGTAATACCACCTTTATTCACGGTCATCTGGACGTCAAATCCATCACCCGGTTTCACGGATGAAGGAGCCGAAGCTGAAATGCTGACTCCTCCCTGTGGAGGACTTTGCGTAGTGTTTTGTGTCGTATTCTGTGTAGTATTCTGAGTTGTATTTTGTGTGGTATTCTGAGTTGTATTTTGAGTAGTATTTTGGGTAGTGTTTTGTGTCGTGTTTTGAGCAGTATTTGTATCAATTCTTGCAGTTGTTCCCGGCGCAGTAATTTGAACAGTACCTGATGGAATTATATATTTTTTTGTTTCATTATTTTCGAGATATGAAAACATACCACCGATCGTGATCGGACCGCTCAAAGAATTATCAATTTTTACTTTATAACTAAGTCTGAATTGTTTGTCAGCAGGTAATGACATCCAAATAAATTTCGCTTTTTGATTTTCGAAAGAGAAAGTTGAGCCCGCGACTTCCATTGAGGTTGCAGATAATCCAATCGGTAAATCCTGTTGAAGCTTTGCAAAACCTGTTATAGAACCCTTATCAACATCTAATTCAACAGGAAAATCACTCCCTGCAGCTGCGGAAGCAGGCATATTCGCAACGACAGAAACTCCCCCGGCTCCGGGAGTTACCGGCGGTGTATTATTTGTGACTGGTGGTGTATTGTTCGTGACAGGTGGTGTGTTGTTCGTAACAGGTGGTGTGTTGTTCGTAACAGGTGGTGTGTGGTTCGTAACAGGTGGGGTATTCTCTACGACAGGTGGAGTCATCAAAGTTGTCGAAGCACCACCTAAGTTTACAGGTGAGGGAGGGATGATAAATTTTTTCGTTTCATTATTATCAAGATAAGAAAAATACCCACCGATTGATTTGGTGCCGGTTGCATTCGCATCAACTTTTACTTTATATGAAACTTTAAATTGCTGTTCATTCGGGAGACTCATCCAGATGAATTTTACCTTTTGATTTTCAAAAGTGAATGTAGAACTTTTTCCATCAATCACAACAGCAGTAAAGCCCGCAGGCAGATCTTGCTGCAATTTTGCAAAACCTGTAACAGTGCCTTTATCAACGTTTAACTCCACGACAAAATCACTACCTGCACTAGCAGAAGCAGGAATATTTGCTGTGATGTTTGGCCCTTGCCCGAAGCTGATGTTATAAAATGTAAAAAAAGAAAGACTAATAAGCAAGAGGTTGTACCTTAACATGTCCTGTTAATTATTACAGTTTAATGCGCTGCTAAATTGCAGAGAATAATAAGGGGGTCAATTGATTGACCTGGAAAGTAATTAACACCAACTTGTTAATTGTGAAGCTCTTGCTTTAGCCCACGATATTTTTCAAACTGAAGAAAAAGTTGAAGGAAATTATTGTTCGAAAAAATAATCGATGAGATGATCAATTAATTCAACATTAAAAGATTTATCTCCATCAAAAAAACGATCAATGACATTTGAAATTTCTTTTGTAGAAATTTTTCCATCACCATTAATATCTGCATTTCGCAACTCAGCAGGAATATGTTGTGAAGCCGGAGAAGTCTGAACAGGCAAGCTGGAAACGGGCTGTGTTACTTGAGAATTTACGGGAGGCGTGATCTCTGTGTTTGCCGGTGGGATTGAATTGTTGGTATTTGTTGAATTGTTGTATGTTGTGTTAGAACCTGGTTCTTTTCCCAACATGGGTCGCGCAACCCAGGTTGTATAATCCGGCTCGTTCACATTTTCGGGAACATCCCGATGACTTGCGATTGTATCTGCATTAAGTTTCAGCATTTGTTCATCCGTCATAGTGACACCGCTCTCATCAACCACTGCACCTCTTTTTGTATTCAGCTCTTTATCAAGATAATTCGGAACGCCATCGCCATCATCGTCTATAGGACAGCCGCGTGCATCTACTTTCACACCATCGGGAGTTTCAGGACAAGCATCTTCTATATCTTTCACACCATCATGATCGGAATCCGAAATTTCCATCTTTTTGAAATCGACAGATTCGTAAGCAGTTTCGTCTCTTTTGTGAAAAGACAAACGTGCTCCCGGGTGAAAACTTAATGTTATATATGAAAACAAAAATTTATCATTTGCCGCATCGCCGGCTCTGGTTCCGAGACTCTTGCTGCTTACATTATCAATCCAGTCAGTCATGGTAATGTGATAGGATGCGCCTATATTCAAATATACAGCGGGAATAATTTTGAAGGTAATTCCACCACCAATCGGAATAGAAAAAGAAGTTTGAGGATAATTTACACTATCTAAATTTAATGCGTGAAGATCTGTCTCATATACATAATCTCTTGGAAGACGAATTGCAGAGTTTGCCATCGGAGATTTTTCATCCATGCTTCTGATGGTTCCGTCAGACCAATAATAATAGGGCTCGCCATACTGATCTTTCAGGTCACCCATTGTCTTAAAAGTGAGATAATTAAAACCCGCCGTAATATAAGGAGCAAATTTCAGGTCACGTTTGAATATAAACCCGTTATCGAGATGAAATTTTAAATTAACCCCTGCTGACATGATATCGGAACTGAAATTAAGGTTACGCTGAGTACTTCGTTCTTCCTTTGCCACTTTTCCGGTCATAAAGTTCACGCCAACACCGAATGCGTTTCCAAGACGTTTTTCAACATCGACCCCATAACCAAGACAAAAATTACTGTACGTCGGAAGGATAATTTGGGAACCTACATCGCCACTGAATGAGAGAATTCCAATCCCTGCCGAAATGTAAGGCCATTTGCTATCTACCTCTGTCGGAGGCACATAGGGCTGTTTTGGCAACTGTGCAGAAAGACTTCCTGCGAGGAGTAAAAGCGAGATTGTAGTGTAAATTCTATTCATGCAACGCTCTGAAATTCACCCCAAATGTACGGAATTTATGATATAAACAAGAATTCTTGGCTTTCTTCAATATGTATGACGATTTGGAACCTTTTCCCCAGAATTGACCAGAATTGAAAGATAAATATTTCTCCCGCCAAGACGCAAAGGCGCAAAGAGATCGCAACAATTCATTTCTTTCTTTGCGGCTTTGCGACTTTGCGGGCAAATATTTTTTGTCTCTGTGCTAAAATCAGGTAGTTGAAATTAGTATTTTTACATAACATATAGAAACAGTGATCCGAAACTGATATAATTAAAACAATGCAGCACATAGAAAAACATCAACTAATAATATTGGCTAAAATATTTTTTATTGTATTTACTTTTGTTCCCACAATTGTGGATGCTAAAGTGAAAGCAAGTTTATCAATCAGAATTGTCGACTGCCGAGACTCATCGCGATATACATATTTAAATGAATTAACCCTGTTGAAAAAAGGGAAAGTGATTAAAAAAATAATCCCGAAGGATCAAAGCACTGAGAACTTGTTGAATCTGGATACCGGAACATATACTTTAAAATACCAGACAATATTTATGAGAACTGAATACCAAACAGTAGTCATAAGTGTATATAAAAATTATTCCACTAACATTTGCCTTAACTTCCTTGACTACAGTAAGGAGAGTTACAAACCAATTATTGATCGTCTAAAAGATAACGAGAGCTATGAAGTGCTAATGTCCTCAGAAGGGTGTTTTGGTGGAAGTAATGAAACATGGATAATAAAAAGAGTCCAAAATGTTTTTATTATTTCATGGGGTTTAAATAAGAAAACATTGAGTGAACCTGAAATTGATGTCATTCGTAAATTTGAGTTCGAACTAAACTGTAAACATAATTATGCTTGCACTACTGCCGACAATTATAGAATCACTTATAACTCGGAAATAAAAACAATTGTCGATGGCTCCTGCCACTGGATAGGCTATTATTACTTAAAAAATAAACTATTGGGAGTGAGATGAGAAAGCCTGATTCTAAGCCTTTGAAATGCAAATCGACCATGGAGAAAGTTAAATTATTCAAAGATAATTTCTCCGGGTCTTCAGATTGGTGGGAAACAATTTCTGAAAACGAAAGAAAGTCTATCGAGAGGGGACTTTCAGACATCGAACAGGGGAAAACTATGTCTCACGAAGATGTTATGATAAAGTTTGGAACAATTCGTTTAAATAAGTGAAATTAGTGTCTAAAAATTGGGTTTAAGCATATATTTCGAATAAAAATCATTTATATGTTTCACGGCATCATCGGCAGTATCCACAATACACATTAAATCCAAATCTTCGGCACTCACTTTATTTTCGACTACGAGTGTATCTTTTATCCAGCTCATCATACCACTCCAATATTGTTTTCCGACAAGCATAATCGGGAATCTGCCAATTTTATTTGTTTGAATTAAAGTCATCGCTTCGAATAATTCATCCATCGTACCGAAACCACCTGGTAGCACAACAAAACCCTGTGCGTATTTAATAAACATCAATTTTCTCACGAAGAAATAATCGAACTGAATCAATTTATCTTTATCTATATATGGATTTGAATATTGTTCGTGAGGAAGATCAATATTTAATCCGACAGATTTTCCGCCAGCCGTTTTTGCACCCTTATTCGCAGCCTCCATAATTCCCGGACCGCCACCGGTGATAATACCATAACCTTCCAATGTGAGTTTATGTGCAATTTCCTCTGCCAATAAATAATATTTATCATCAGGTTTTGTTCTTGCTGAGCCGAATATTGACACACAAGGACCGATTGCACTCATTTTGTCGAATCCACTGACAAATTCAGACATGATCTTAAATATCTGCCAGGCATCGGTTGCTTTAATATCCTGCCAATCTTTGTTCTCAAAAGCTTTTCTGATTTTGTCGTCGTTACTGAGCATCATATATATAGTTTTTATGATTAATTTCTTTTTTTAAAAATGCCGCTGTAAATCCTGCTTTGGATTTTGAAACTGCTTCGGGAGTTCCCTGTACCACAATCGTACCACCCGCTCCGCCCCCTTCGGGACCCATATCAATAATATAATCCGCAGATTTAATTACATCGAGATTATGTTCAATCACGAGAACCGTATTTCCTCGATCAACTAGTTTGTTCAATACATGCAGGAGAATTCTCACATCTTCGAAATGAAGCCCGGTCGTAGGTTCATCAAGAATATAAAATGTGTTTCCTGTATCTCTTTTAGAAAGTTCTGCCGATAATTTTATTCGTTGTGCTTCACCACCTGACAAAGTTGTAGATGGTTGTCCCAATGTAATATATCCGAGTCCGATGTCATTCATCGTTTTTATTTTGTGGTGAATGGATGGGATTTGATCAAAAAATTCAACACCATCTTCAATACTCATCGAAAGAATATCCGAAATTGATTTCCCCCGATAACGAACTTCCAGTGTTTCGCGATTAAATCTTTTTCCGTTACACGTTTCACAGAACACCTGAACATCAGGCAGAAAATTCATTTCAATAATTCGCACTCCCCCACCCTGACAGGTTTCACATCGACCACCTTTCACATTAAAAGAAAATCTACCCGGGGTGTAACCTCTTATTTTCGCTTCAGGAAGTTGTGCAAATAAATTTCTGATATCTGTATAAACTCCTGTGTACGTGGCAGGATTTGAGCGAGGTGTTCTACCGATTGGTGATTGATCAATTTCAATTACTTTATCTATATGTTGAAGTCCTTCAATCTTTGAATATTTTAACGGCTTCAATTTCGCATTATAAAAATGAGCGTTTAGAATCGGATATAATGTTTCATTAATTAAAGTCGATTTCCCGCTCCCGGAAACACCAGTCACACAAATAAATTTTCCCAGCGGAAATTCGACACTCACTTTCTTCAAATTATTACCACTACAATCATTTAATTTCAAAACTTCACCACTGCCTTTTCTTCTTTTTGGGGGAATAGAAATTTCTTTTCTCCCTGAAAGATAATCGCCGGTAAGTCCTTTCGACAAACTGACTACTTTTGGTGAACCTTCTGCAATGACGTGTCCACCGTGAATTCCGGCACCGGGACCAACATCGATTACATGATCGGCAGACATGATTGTTTCCTTGTCATGCTCGACAATGATGACTGTATTACCCGCATCTCTCAATTGTTCGAGTGCACGAATTAACCGAACATTATCGCGTTGATGAAGACCGATACTGGGTTCATCAAGTATATATAAGACGCCAACTAACTGAGAACCGATTTGTGTTGCAAGCCGTATCCGTTGCGACTCTCCGCCCGACAATGAAACAGTTGGACGATCGAGTGAGAGATAATCCAAACCAACATCCAACAGAAAACTAATTCTCTTTCTAACTTCTTTTAATATTTCGGCAGCAATAATATTTTGATTTAACGAAATTCGTTTTTCAATATCTGCAAACCAATTTTGTAAATCACGAATATCCATCGCACTTAATTCCGCTATATTTTTTTCATCAATCTTAAAATACAATGCTTCCGGTCTGAGACGTGATCCTTTGCATTCCGGACAAACCACATGTTGCATAAATCCCTCCGCCCAAGATTTTATCGAAGGCGAAGGACTTTCATGATATTGTTTTTCAATGAAGCTGATTATCCCTTCAAATGTTGCCGAAGCATGATGAGATTCTTCTGATGAAATAGATAAAATTTCTTCCGAACCAAATAATATTATATTTAATGCTTCGTCCGAAATATCTGATAATGGTGTCGTGATTTTAAATCCTTCGCGTTTGCCGATAGCTTCTATTTGTTTGAAGATCCAGTTTTCACGATATTCACCCAACGGAATAATTCCACCTTGTTTAATATTTTTTGTGCGGTCAGGAATTATTGCAGAAATTTCTATCTCCGAGATTACGCCGAGTCCGCTGCATTTTTTACATGACCCATAGGGTGAATTAAAAGAAAAAGTGTTTGGTTCAGGTTCCTGGTATGAAATTCCGCTGGTCGGACACATAAGATGTCGGCTGAAATGACTCACTTCTTTTCCATCTTCCATCACTTTGACAGAACCTTTACCATATTTCATTGCCATTTGCACCGACCCTGCAATTCTTATCCGTACATCATCTGAAGGTGTAATGCTATCAACTACAAGATCGATATCGTGGATTTTATAACGATCGATCTGCATTCCTTTTTTTAATTCAGTGCTTTTGCCATCAATCATCATCCTAACAAAACCATATTGAATATATTGTTCGAATAATTCACGATAATGACCTTTTCTGGATTTGACCAAGGGACTTAAAATCCGAATGGTTTTGCCTTTATATTTTTTTATTATTATATCTACGATCTGATCATCCGACATACGAATCATTTTCTCTCCCGTTTTATAAGAAAATGCTTCGGAGGCACGGGCATAAAGTAACCTTAGAAAATCATATATTTCTGTAAAAGTGCCGACCGTAGAACGGGGATTTGTGATCGTCGATTTCTGCTCGATGGCGATGACAGGACTTAATCCGGTGATATGATCGACATCGGGTCGTTCCATGCGACCAATAAAATGCCGTGCATAAGCAGAAAAGCTTTCCATGTAACGACGTTGTCCCTCGGCATGAATGGTATCGAACGCAAGCGACGATTTCCCGCTGCCACTAAGACCCGTAATTACAACCAGTTGGTTGCGCGGAATCCGAACATCAATGTTTTTAAGATTGTGTTCACGGGCACCGAAAATCTCGATATGTGTCTCTCCGGTGAAATCTTCCGGCATGTGAATGGGGTTATATTTGAAGGGTGCAAAAATAGGAAAATTTGCTGGTTCAACTTGCATCCATTTATACTGACTCATACCCTCACCCTCGGTCTCTCCCGCCCTCATCCCCGACCCTTCTCCCGCCCTCATCCCCGACCATTCTCCCGCCCTCATCCCCGACCCTTCTCCCAAAAAGGAGAAGGGAGTTTGACATCCCTCTCAGCTTGGGAGAGGGACTGAGGGTGAGGGAACAAAACTCAAAGTTTTTATGTATCTTCGTACTTGAATAGACATCCAAATTAAAAAATGGAACGCAGATAACGCCGATTGAGCTGATTTACACGGATAAAATACTATACTCTAAAAAATCATTTTTAATCATATTAATCAGCGGTATCAGCTTTCCGAAAACTCACCCTCGGAATTAAAATTTCAATAATGAAAAAATATTTAATTATTTGCTTATTGATATTTGGATGTATATTTAATGGAATTGCCGGTAACCGGGAAGGTGGAATAATCTTTTTTAAGCAACTTTCGAGT